>DMIX01000258.1 GCA_003451975.1 Propionibacteriaceae bacterium | reverse complement strand
GCCTCAGGCTCCTCGAGCGCCACGATCGGAGCCCCCCGCGGCCACGCTTCGAGGAAGGCCGAAAAGAGCATGAGCACCGCGAGGCTCTGGGTCCCCTCGCCATGCCGTCCTACTGGGATCTTCGCTCCGGTGGAAGCTCCCAGGTGGACCTGGGCCTTTGCGAGCATGTCGAACATGCGCCCCGGGACCGCCTCGATTGAAACGACGTCACCCGATGCCAAGGGAACGACTTCCTGCAACTTCCTGAGCCCATTTCGGGCCTGCTCGAAGCTGGTGTGAGAAGCCACGACGATATCGTTGACCTCGCGCAGCTTCTGCTCGATCTCAGCCTTCTTCTCGGCCGGGAGCTGGCTGTCCTTCAGGAACGGACGCCAGAACGGGCCCTTGGCGTCGAAGTGGTGCGCCGCGTCGCGAAGAGCGGCCAGGTAGAAGTAGGCCACCTCGCGCTGCAGAGTGCCGAGCGCAGTCTCCGAGATCCCGGTCAGAGGCTGCCCGTCAAGGTTGAGGAAGGCCCACTCCTGCGCGAAGTCCCGTTCCATGACGTTATAGGCACATGTCACGCGGAGCAGCACCTGGCTTCGTTCGTCGTCTCTTACCTGGAGGATCCTCTGCCGATTGAGTCGGCCGGTCACGTCGTCACTCCAGTCGCCTTTGGCGTTCTCCGAGAACGTGACCTCCACGCGGATCGGGTCCGCGGACGAGGGCTCCGCGGCAGCATCCCTCAGGTGGAAGTCGAACGCATCGAACACGACCCGGCGTCGCGGTCCGAGATCCCGCAAGCACAGGCGCAGCACGTCGAGCACCGCGGTCTTGCCGGAGTTGTTCTCGCCGATGAGCACGGTTGTCTCGTCGAGGTCGAGCTCCAGGTGTTTGATCCCGCGGAAGTTCTCGATCAGTACTTTGGTCATCCTCATACGTCGGCTCTCGGCACTTCGATCTTGCTGGTGACGACGGCGGCAATGAGGGCGGCACGGCGCTCCTTGAGCATGGCGATAGTGCGTTCCGTGGCTCTGCGAAGCAGGTCCATTTTCCGTGTCTCCCGCGCTACGTGAGCAACGATTTCGCGCTGTTCTGGAAGCGAAGGCACCGGGAGGAACACCTCAAAGAAGCCGTCTGGATAGAGACGCAATCGGGAAGACCACACGCCTTTCGAGTATCGAATGACCTCCTGAGTGAAGACAGGTAGGCGAACCAGAGCATCCACATAGCTCGGATCGAGTCTCGCTCCAGGGCGATAGACGTTATAGGCCGGGCTGACGATGCCATTCACACGCGACACGCCCATGGCGCCCATCCATGCCCAAAGTGTGTTGATCACGAGATCTCCTGCCAGGCAGATCTTGTACCCCTCCGTCGTTTCCGCCTCGAACATGTTCACGTCCTTCTCGGAACGCGGTGTTACGCCTGTGAGGTGAGAGACAGTGAGCAACTCCTCCTCGCCAGTGACGGAACGTTCATCGCGCTCGCGGAACGACCATTTTGCACGTTCGGTGTCCCAATGCTCCGGAACCTCACCGAGCCAAGGGATACCGGAATCGCGGAGCGGGGCGCGAGGGTCGACGCCGCGGGTGACGGCGCGGGTGATGAGCGCCACGCGCTTCTCGGCCAACAGCCCGAGCACAAGCTCCTTCGCCGCCACCAAGGCATCCAGCCGCGCGGTCTCGCGGTCAAGGTAGTCGGCGATAGCGCGTTGCTGTGCCATGGGCGGGACCGGCAAGGTCATCGTCCCTATCTCCGACTTTGGTATCCCAAAGCGCGTGACGCCGTTGGCCGCCAACTCGAGTTGGACGCGGATCGGCTTCGCTTGGAGACACCGAAACAAGAAGGCCCCGTCCATCTTCTGTCTATGCGGACGAAGGAGGGCGAGGTGATAGCCGCAGACGAGATCGCTGGCCGTCTCCCGTACCAGCGCAGGTACACCGATGTCATCCCACGATTCCGAGTCCTTGGTGATGATCACGTCGTTAACGCACACGCCAAACTTTGCGACTTCATCCTCTGATGCGGTGGCTTGCATGAAGTCGAGCGCGAGGGTGATGAACTCGTTGTTGTACACGTCCGTGTAGTTGCACAACCGAACGGGCGTCTCGTTCTCGGCCGGCACTTTGTCGACGTTGCTGACAACGTAGTCCGCCGTCGAGCGTAGGGGTTTCGCCTCCCAGTCGTCGGGCAATCCGGACATCCAATCAAGGAGGCTCAATCTGTTACCTCCCGCAGCAACAGCAAGATCTCTTCCTCCGCCCGTTTTAACTCCGCATCGATCACCTCCAGCGACCGCGGCGGCGTGTACCTGTAGAAATGGCGGTTGAAGTTGATCTCATAGCCGACCTTGTCTTTGCTCCGGTCCATCCAGGCATCTGGCACGTGTGGGCGCACCTCGCGCTTGAAGTAGGCGTTGATGTCGTCCTTCAGCGGTACGTTCTCGAAATCGCGCAGGTCGGCATCGGGCTCATAGCCCTCGTCACGCCCGCTCTTGGCGACGGGCTCGGCGTCGGGGTCCCTCTGCGTGAAGACGCTGCGGAAGAGCTTCTGCTCGGTCGCCTTCCAGCGGGACTTGCGAGGGTGCAATACGCCCTCGATGCGGCTCCACACCGCGTTCCAGTCACGCTGCGGCTCTCGGCCGAGCGTCTCGTCGATGGCCTGCACGTCGTCGAGCAGGTGCGGGCAGGCGTCAAGGAAGCGCGCCTTGTCTTCCACCGTCACCTGGCAGCGCAGGCGCAGCGGCCGCTCGACCGTGACGCGGGTGTACCCGAAGTCGGCGTTGTCGAAAGTCTTGGAGGTCCCGCCATCGGTCTGGCGGCCGTAGCGCTGCACGATCTCCGCGATCTGGCTGGCGGTGATGTGCCGGCGTTTGTCGCCGAGGCTGCGCTTGTTGTCCTCGCTGCCGCCCGCCGTCCAGAGGCCTCGCGCATCCAAGAGTTGGATCTTGCCCTTCCGCCGCTTCTCCTTGCGGTTGGTGACGATCCAGATGTAGGTGCCGATGCCCGTGTTGTAGAACATCTGCTCCGGGAGGGCGATGATCGCCTCGAGCCAGTCGTACTCGATGATCCACTTGCGGATGTCGCTCTCACCCGAGCCCGCGCCACCGGTGAAGAGCGGTGAGCCACTGAAGACGATGGCGAGACGCGAGCCGTGCTTCTGATCTGCCGGGAGCACGGCCTCGAACTTGGCGATCATGTGCTGCAGAAAGAGCAGTGCGCCGTCGTTAACGCGCGGCAACCCGGCACCGAAACGGCCGTCGAAGCCGCGCTTGTCGTGCTCCTGCTGGATGTCCTTTTGCTGCTTCTTCCAGTCCACGCCGAAGGGCGGGTTGGTGAGGAAGTAGTCGAAGGTCTCCCCCGCGAATTGGTCCTCCGTGAAGCTGTCTCCGAAGCGGACGTTGTTGCCCGCGCCGTTGTGGTCCACCTGCTTCATGAGCATGTCGGACGCCGCGGTGGCGAAGGCGCGCTTGTTGTAGTCCTGCCCGTAGACGTAGAGCTTTGCCTCCCCGTGGTGCTCGCGGAGGTAGTTCTGCGCTTCCGCGAGCATGCCGCCGGTTCCGCACGCCGGGTCGAGCAGCTTGCGCACGGTGCCTGGCGTCGCGAGCAGCTTGTCGTCATGGATGAACAGGATGCTGACCATCAGCCGGATGACCTCGCGCGGCGTGAAGTGGTCGCCCGCGGTTTCGTTCGCCAGCTCGTTGAAGCGTCGGATGAGGTTCTCGAAGATGAGACCCATCTCCTCGTTTGGCACCATGCTCGGGTGCAAGTCCACGTCGCAGAACTTGGAGACGACGAGATAGAGGATGTTGGCCTCGCGCATCCGCTCGATCTCGGACTCGAACTCGAAGAAATCGAAGATGTCGCGCACGTTCTTCGAGAACCCCTTGATGTAGCTGACGAGGTGCTTCTCGACGTTGTCCGGATCGCCCTTCAGCTTCTCGAAGTCGAGCGGGGAGTGGTTGTGGAAGCGCTGGCCAGCGGCCTTGTTCAGCCGTTGGTCCAAAGCCTCGCCTTCGACCCTGCCACCCTTGAGCCGCGCGCGTTCCGCCAGGACCTTAGCCTTCGACGACGCAAGCACGCTATCAAACCGGCGTAGCACGGTCATGGGCAGCATGACGCGCTCGTACTGTGGCGGGCGGTACGGACCACGCAGCAGGTCAGCGATCTGCCAGATGAGGTTCGAGAAATAGTTGTGGTCAGGCATGGTTCACTTTCGCGACAGTGGGGGGTGGGCCCGCAGCCGCCAGGGCAGCTGTCGCTGCCTGCAAACCGGCATTGTAGGCGATGTTCATCCGCCAGTCGGCGCTCAGCCCTTCAGCGGCGCTGTCGGCGAGGTCGCGCTCGACCACCTGCAGCAGGTCGCGGATTTCGTTTCGGCTGGTCTGGTGCTTCGTCACCCAGCCGTTTCGCTCCCAGTCCGGCAAGCTCATTGTCTCCTCCGATGATGAACATCCGCGGCTCACTAAGCACGGTCGTGAGGAAGTGGTGCTTGGCCCCGAGCTTCGCTCTGAATTCGTCCAACGGGTAGACGGTCGGATTGACTTCCCTCCCCAGCCGCTCTTGAGCACCAGCCAGAGACGCCACGACGTCCTGGAACGGTGCGTCACCGACGACCAACAGGTCAATGTCGCTGCCGGCGCGGAGTTCACCACGGGCGGCGGAGCCGAACACAAAGGCCACGAGCACGCGCTCGCCGAGGGGAGCCAACGCCTCTCGGAGCAGATTGGTCAGTCCCGCCGTCTTTGCGAACAGGCCTTGAAGCTCCGGGAAGATCGGCGCCTCACGGTTGGCCTGAAAATAGACCTGCTGACCCTGAACGGTCCGGAGTAGCAGTCCGGCCCCCGTCAGCTGCTCCAATTCCCGCTGCGCAGCACCGAGCGCGGCGCCGGTACTGCGGACGATTTGGCGGAGGTAGAAGGACTCGTCGGAATGGCCGAGCAACCAGCCGAGAATCCGCCGGCGCGTGCTGCCGAACAACACTGTCGCGGCATCGGCGCGGCCCACAGGAACGGTGGCGCGTGTTCCCATAACGCGTACAACTGTACTCAGATCAGGAACGCTGTCAACCGGCCAGATTCCCTTCGTTGGGACCGGGCGGCGGGCATCCTCTGAGCGCGAAATGGGCGCGCTACGTTCTCGTAAAGTGGCCGG
>DMIX01000192.1 GCA_003451975.1 Propionibacteriaceae bacterium | reverse complement strand
GGTCTTGGAAGACTCCTTCCGCGCACCGCGCCCGCCCTGGGACCGCGATGGTGCCCTCTTCGTTCCCGACGTCGCGCCCTATCAACTGATGAAGCTGCGCCTGCTCAACGGATCCCACTCAGCCATGGCCTATCTCGGTTTGGCGTCAGGCTGCAACACGGTGGCTGATGTGATGCGGACCGACTGGGGTGCCGCGGTGGTCCGGTCGTTTGGGCGAGAGGTGGCACCCACGCTGCCGAAGGCCGGAACGGACCCAGAGGCCTATGTCGAAGATCTCGTCGCAAGATTCGAGAATCCGGCGATGCATCACCTGCTGCGTCAGATCGGATCGGACGGAACTCTCAAGCTCCCCGAGCGCTGGCTCGGCCCGCTGCGCGAACTGCGGGCTCAGGGGCTACCGACCCCCATCTTGGAACTGGCGCTCGCCGCGTGGGTGAACGCAACCCGTCCCACCAGCGACGGCGGTCAGTGGTACGGAACCACCGATCCAGCCCACGCCGCTCTCGCGTCCTGCTGGGCGGAGCCCCTGCCTGCGCAGCAACGGGTGCGAACCCTGCTGACGACAGTAGGTGCTGAGGATCTCGCCAGTGCCGACGACCTGATCACGGCAGTGGCTCAGCGGCTCGACGCCGTCGCCGCCGGAAGGATCGAGCTGTGACGACTCCGAGGAAGGGCGACCCTCGGGCCGCGCAAGAGGCGAAGAATGTGAGAGGCGGAGAACAGAAATGAAGGCCGTTGTGGTGCACGGTGCCGGAGACCTCAGGGTGGAGGAGCTCCCCGATCCGCAGCCGGCGGCTGATGAGGTCGTCGTTGCGATGGAGTGGGGCGGCATCTGCGGTTCCGACCTGGCTTATTGGAAGCATGCCCGTTCCGGTACCGCTGTGTTGAAGCATCCGATGGTGCTCGGCCATGAGGTGGCTGGCACGGTGGTCTCGCTGGGAAGTGAGGTTCACGACCTGAACCTGGGCCAAGCCGTCACTTTCCAACCAGCGCAGCTCGTGGGAGACGGAATCATGCCCCCGAGGCTGGTCGGTCGCACCAACCTCTATCCCAGTGTTCGCTACTTCGGCTCGGCAGCTTTCGACCCGCACACTGACGGTGGATTCAGCCAACTGCGTGCGGTGCGAGCAGCTCAGATCCGCCCACTGCCGGCGGGAGTGACCACCCGGCAAGGTGCCGTGGTTGAACCGCTCGCGGTAGCCATGCACGCCGTGTCCAGAGCCGGTGATGTGACGGGACGAACGGTACTGGTCAACGGCTGTGGCCCGATCGGGTCCTTGGTCGTCGCGGCGTTGAAGTTCGCCGGAGCGGACCACGTGATTGCCGCCGACGTTGCAGTACGAGCACTATGCGTCGCCGAAGAGATGGGAGCCGACCGGACGGTGAACCTCACCAGTGCCTCGCTTCCTGAGGACATCGATCTCGTCTTCGAGGCGTCCGGGTCACCCCAAGCGATCAGCGCGGTTCTCCACGCAGTCGCCCGCGGCGGGACCGTCGTGCAGGTGGGCAACCTGCCTGGCACACCAGTGACGACGGTCCTGGGTGATCTGATCACACGCGAGGTCACCTGGCTAGGTTCCTACCGCTTCTCTGAGGAGGTCGACGACGCGATCGCGGCGCTGGCCGCCGGGTTAGTGGTGGACCCGCTGATCACCCACGAGTTCGATATCGACCAGGCTGAGATGGCCATGACCGTCGCCGCGAGCCCAGAGAGCTCCAAAGTGCTCATCAACCTCAGCGGCGAATCCCCTGGGCATGAGTCAGCGCCGCTAGCTGGTTGAAGAGAGGACAGGTCGAAATGACGCAGGTTATGGCCTCACTGGCAGCTCACCGCATCGTGCCGGTGGTGGTGCTGGACAGTGCTGAGGCGGCAGATCCCCTCGCCGCCGCGCTCGTTGCGGGCGGATTGCCCGTTGCAGAAGTCACTTTCCGCACATCGGCGGCCGCCGAGTCCATCCGGATCATGGCTGCCCGAGGTGACCTCCTGGTCGGTGCCGGCACGGTGCTGACACCCCAGCAGGTGGACGCCGCGGCAGCAGCCGGCGCGTCCTTCGTGGTGTCCCCTGGTTTCAGTCGAGCCGTGGTCGACAGATGTGGCGAACTTGGCCTGCCCGTGCTGCCTGGAGCGGTGACGGCGACCGAGATCCAAGCAGCGATCGAAGCCGGCCTCGAAACCGTGAAGTTTTTTCCGGCAGGCACCTCCGGAGGACCCGCGGCAATCAAGGCACTCGCTGCGCCCTTCCCTGGACTTCGCTTTGTCCCGACCGGAGGAGTCTCCCCGGCGAATCTCAGCGAGTACCTCGCCATCGACTAGGTGACAGCGGTCGGGGGATCATGGATGGTGACCCGCAGTCTGATTGCGGAGCAAGCCTATGGCGACGTGAGCCGACTGGCCCGCGAGGCGGTCGAGTTGGCCGGCGTAGCGGTTGCCGCACGGGGCTGAGAGGAATCGAATGCTGAAGATCAAGTCGTCAGACCAATGCCGCTACGACATCGTGGCATTGGGTGAGGTAATGCTGCGGCTCGACCCAGGGCCCGGCCGAATTCGCACCGCCCGGACCTTCCAGGCTTGGGAGGGCGGCGGTGAGTACAACGTGGCTCGCGGACTTCGCCGCGTCTTTGGCCATCGTGGCGCGATCGTGACGGCGTTGGCCGATAACGAGGTGGGGCACCTGATCGAGGGCCTGATTCTTGCCGGCGGGCTTGATTCCGATCTCATCACCTGGGTGCCCTATGACGGCATCGGCCGCGAGGTGCGCAACGGTCTCAACTTCACAGAACGAGGCTTCGGCGTGCGCGGCGCGGTCGGGGTTTCTGATCGAGGGCACACCGCAGTCAGCCAGCTGCGACCCGGCGACGTCGACTGGGATGAGTTGTTCGGCAACGCCGGGGTGCGATGGTTCCACACCGGCGGAATCATCGCCGGGCTCAGTGAGAGCACCGCCCAACTCGTGATTGAAGCAGTCAGTGCAGCCAAACGGCACGGCACAGTGGTCTCCTATGACCTCAACTATCGTCCGAGCATCTGGCGCGCAGTCGGCGGTGTCGCTCGGGCCCAGGAAGTCAATCGCGAGATCGCTCAGCACATCGACGTGATGATCGGCAACGAGGAGGACTTCACCGCAGCCCTGGGATTCGCGGTGGACGGCTTCAATCAGGAGCTATCTGCAGTAGAAGCCGAGCACTACGGCGCCATGATCGATCGCGTCGTGCAGACCTATCCCAACTTCGAGGTCGTGGCCACCACGCTGCGCACCGTGCGCAGCGCCACGGTCAACGACTGGGGAGCCTTGGCCTGGTCCCGCGAAAGCGGTCTGGTGGAGGCCACTCACCGAACCGGCCTGGAGATCCTCGACAGAGTGGGCGGTGGGGATTCCTTCGCCTCCGGGTTGATCCATGGGCTATTGGACGGTCAGAGCCTGCAGACTGCCGTCGAGTTCGGCGCCGCCCATGGCGCACTCGCTATGACCACCCCCGGTGACACCAGCATGGCCAGCAAGGCCGAGGTGCTCAAACTTGCCGCGGGAGGAGGCGCACGGGTTGATCGCTGACCAGACCGACGCGCTGAGTCGGGGCCGTCAAGGCCAAACACGCCACCGCACGACAGGACCGTTCAGGTGGCCAGTCTTGGCGACGGCCAGTGTCCGGCGCGTTTGGAACGGTACGCGACGATTGCAGAGTGATAACGACAGGCTGACTAGCACAACAAGAGGCTAGACACGAGAATACAAGTGATGTATACAAGTTCTTGGGTGTATGGATATCCACTTGAAGTCGACCGCCTAAGGCGTCGACAGGAGGCCGCCATGACCCACGGATATTCAGCTTCAATGAGGAGGACAGATGAGAAGGAAGATGCGCCGAGGGCTCTTGGCCTCGATCGCGGTCGCGGCGATGCTTCCGCTCGCGGCTTGCACCAGTGCTACTGACACTGGGCCGACCGACGCCGGTTCCGGCGCGGGCAAGTCCGGCGGCTATGTGATCGGCTTCAGCAACTCGTTCAACGGCAACACCTATCGGCAGTCGATGGAGACCTACGCCAAGCAGGCCGCGGACGAGTTGATGAAAACCGGCGAGGTGAAGCAACTGCTGTTCGCCGAGGCCAACCAGGACAACAACAAGCAGATCCAGCAGATCCAGAGCTTCATCTTGCAGAAGGTCGACGCCATCATCGTCGATCCGGGTTCTGCAACAGCTCTGACCGCTGTGGTGCAGGAGGCCTCCGACGCAGGCATCCCGGTCATCGTGGTCAACGACGGACCGATCGACTCCAAGGCGGAGAAGGTCTACCAGATCAGCTTCGACGCCGTGTCGCAGATGAAGACCCTGACCGATTACATCGCTAAGGGAATCGGCGGCAAGGGAACCATCATCGAGCTGCGCGGTGCCGAGGGCGATGCCTTCGACGCCAAGGCCCATGAGGGCGTTGTGGAATCACTCAAGGCCTACCCCGATGTCAAGGTCGCCGCAGAGATCTACACCGACTGGAACGGCTCCAAGGCTCAGACCGAACTGGCCGCAGCCTTGCCCAACCTGTTGAAGAAGTACGGAAAGATCGACGGTGTCGTCAACCAAGGTGGCGACTCCTACGCAGCCGTGCAGGCCTTCCAGCAGGCAGGGGCGGAACTGCCCATGATCGGCGGCGACAACCGCGGGTTCTTCCTGAAGTGGTGGGCGAACGACGCGCCGGCCGGATACGACACCCTCTCGGTGTCGGCCAACCCCTGGGACGGTGCGACTGCGGTGTACGTCGCGGCCGACGTCATCTCCGGAAAGTACGACGTGCCGCACAACATGATCCATCCCATCGGTGTGATCACCAAGGATGACGTTCAGAACTACAAGGACGTCGCCGATGAGGCAATCGCCACTCCCACCTACGATCGTGCGTGGGTGCGGGAGAACCTCTACAAGTAGCAGTCCGCATCCCGACTCAAGACCCCCAGGGATGCTCAACATGTGACGCAACGGGGCTGCCATTCCCAGTGGATGGCAGCCCCGGGCGCGGCCACCTTTACGAACACCGGCCCCACGGCTCAAAGATGAGGTAAAGCACCATGGGATCCTCCGCAGCACCGACCACCAGCACGGACGCTGGGCCGGCTGAGGCGTCCGCTCCGCTCCTTTCGCTCCGCGATATCAACAAGACTTTCGGCATCACCCATGCGCTCAGCGACGCCAGCCTGGAGATCGCCCCAGGTGAGGTCGTCGGGCTCGTCGGCCCGAACGGAGCAGGTAAGAGCACGCTGATCAAAGTGATCACCGGCATCCTGGAACCCGACTCGGGAGCCATCAGCGTCAAAGGACGCGCGGTGCAGCAGATCTCCCATCAGGAGGTCGCCGAGATCGGTGTCTCCTGCGCCTACCAAGACCTCTCCTTGTGCACCAACCTCGCGATTTACGAAAACTTCGCGCTGCTCAACATGGACCACGCACTGTGGGCTCCGGCCGGGTGGCGACGCCGCAAGCGCGCCGAGGCCAGCGCACTGCTGGAGCGGTTCTTCCCCGGAAACTCGATCGACGTCGCGAAGCCGGTCTCAGCGCTCACTTTGGCCGAACGTCAGATGGTCGAGATCTGCAAAGCCCTCATGAACGACAAGCTGGGGCTCCTCATCCTTGATGAGCCAACCTCGGCGCTGTCGGCGAACCGTGCTGATCAACTTCATGAGGCGGTGCGCGAGATCTCCCATGCCGGCGTCGCTGTGGTCTACATCTCCCACAAGCTCGACGAGATCCAGAAGATCTGCCACCGCATCGTTCTTCTCAAGAACGGAGCCAACGCTGGCGAATACGACCCACGCCAGATGAGCGCTGCTGACCTTGTCGACGTCATGGGCGGTGACGGTCGAACCCGCTCCCGAGAGGGTCTCGACAACCAACCGCCGGGACGTTCCTTGGTCACGGCCAACGGCCTCAGTACCTCCGGCCTCAAGGACGTCAATATCGAGGTGAAGTCCGGAGAAGTGGTGGGCATCTCGGGTTTGGTCGGCAGTGGTCAGACCACCTTGCTCAAGACCATCTTCGGTGGCAGGAAGCGACGTCAACGAGGTCTCGAGGTGAACGGCAAGGTCGCCTATGTCAGCGGCGATCGCGCTGGCGAGGGCGTTTTTCCGATGTGGAGCATCCTCGACAACATCCTGGTCTCACGCCTGCGCTCGGTGACCCGGTTCGGGTTACTCAACTTCAAGGCGTCACGAGAAGTCGCGCAGCATTGGTTCGATCGGCTGAGGTTTCGTGCCGAGAGCGTCGACAGCCCCATCACTTCGCTTTCGGGTGGCAACCAACAGAAGGCGCTCATCGCCCGTGGACTTGCCTCCGGTGCCGACATCCTGCTTCTCAATGACCCCACCGCCGGTGTTGATATTGAGACCAAACAGGAGATCTACTCGCTGCTGGCGGAGGCGAAAGCTGCTGGAAAGGCCGTGGTGCTGCATAGCACCGAGGATGCCGAGATGGAGATCTGCGATCGCGTCTACGTGATGCGCGAAGGGCAGATCACCGCAGAACTCGCCGGCAACGAGGTGACTGTCCCCAACGTCGTCCGCGCTTCCTTCTCGGAGGTGGGCCGCGCGGTGGGCAGCGAGAAGTCGAAGTCGCCCTTCCTCGCGGGCATCTTCCAATCGCGCCTGCTGCTGCCGATCGCTGCGATGGTGATCATCTACGCCCTCAATGCGATCGTGAATCCGAACGTGCTGTCGATGAGCAGTACCCGACTCCTGCTCAACACCGCGGTTCCCCTGGTGTTCGCCGCTCTGGGTCAGATGTTCATCGTCACCGCAGGAGACATCGACATGGGGAACGGCTACTCCATCGGGCTGGCCAATGTCCTGGTAGCGGTGATACTCAGCCAGAACTTCATGGTGGGCATCGTCAGCCTGATCCTCCTGGTCGCCGGCTATGCAGCGATGGGTGCCTTGATCCACCTTCGCCAGCTCCCAGCCATCGTGGTGACTTTGGGTGCGCAGTTCATCTGGTTGGGGGTTGCTTTGATCATCGCGCCCGTCCCTGGGGGCGAAAGCCCCCAATGGCTGAGCGACTTCTATACCTCGGCGCTGCTGTACGTGCCGATGCCGGCCATCATCTGCATCGTTGCGGCCGCAGTGACCTGGTTCGTCGTCTTCCGGTGGAAGTACGGCATGGTGTTGCGTGGCATCGGCAACAACCGGGACGCCATTGAGCGATCGGGATGGTCCTTCCTCGCGGGAAAGATGACCAACTATGCGCTCGCCGGAGTGATGGTGGCCTTCGCTGGGCTCAGCTTCACAGCCGTGACCTACGCCGCCGACGTCAACACCTCGGCCGCCTTCTGCATGTTGAGTATCGCCACGGTGATCGAATGCGGATGCGAGATGTCGGGTGGTGTTGTCGAGCCGATCGGCGTCGTCGCGGCCGGAATAGCCATGTCACTGATCACCTCGCTGCTCATCTTCGTCCAAGTGGACTCGAACCTGCAGGTGGCTGTCACCGGACTGATCATCATCGCGGTCTTGGCAGCGCGAATGTTCACGAGAAGGAAGGCGGTGCTCGCAGCATGAGTCGCGTCATGGAGTTCATCCAGAGGCATCCGGCGATTTGGCCGATCCTCGGCTGCCTGATCTTCTTCGTCATGATCGGCGGGCTGACCGGAGGCTTGGATGCTGGCGTCCTGTTCACCGCCGCCCGGCTGGCTACCTTCGCAACGCTGCTCGGCCTGGCCCAGATGGTGGTGGTAACCAGCGGGGACGGTGCGATCGACCTCTCTCAGGTCTACGTGCTCACGCTGTGCGCCTACGCCTCGACCACGCTGATGGACATCAACCCCGTCCTGGGCTTCGTCGCCGCAGTCGCGATCGGAGGACTCGCCGGCCTGGTGAACGGGCTGATCAATATCTATCTGAAGATCCCGGCGATGGTGACCACCTTGGCTACCGGCTACCTGTACTTCACCGTGGTCCTGATCGGTGCGCCGTACATGAAGGTCCTGCCCGACTCGGGCTTTGTGGCCCTGATCACCGGCAGCGTCGGGCCGGTCTCCATCCAAACCATCGTGGTCGTCGTGGCCGCGCTGTTGTTGGCCGTGCTGCTGTATCGCACGCCCTACGGCAAGCAGCTTCACGCAGTCGGGCAGAACAGGACAGCCGCCCACCTGGCGGGCATTTCGACCCCTCGAGTGGTGATTCTCGCCTTCGTCATCGGCGGGTTGCTGAGTGGCCTGGCCGGGGTCATGGCTGCCGCGGTCATGGGGGGAGCGTTCCAAGACATGGGTATGTCCTACTTCCTGCCTTCGGTGGCGGCGGCCTTCGTGGGTGGCACTGCTGCGTCCGGTGGCCGCTCCAATGTGCTGGGTGTGGCTTTCGGTGGCTTGATGATGACCCTCATGTCGTCGTTCCTGAACACCGCAGAGAGCACGTTCGACCTCGTGTCGGGAATCAAGCAGTTGGTGATGGGTGGCTTCCTGGTGCTGATCCTGATTGTCTCCGTGGCCGGCGTGAAGAAGCGGCGAGTTCAGGTCGCGCCCACCGAAACGCCCGCGACGCTGGTGGCCAGTTAATCCTCGCGCGCCACATTCACATTGCACGAGTCAAGGAGCACGTAGTGAAGATGAGTTTTCGCTGGTACGGCGAAGGCAACGACACCGTCAGTCTCGATGAGATCCGGCAGATTCCCGGCGTCGAGACGATCGTGTGGAGCCTGCACGACAAACAGGCCGGCGAAGTCTGGGGCGAGGACGAGATCGCGGCAGCGATCGCGACCATCACCGAGATCCCAGCCGAGGCCCAGCGTCGCGGAGTGACCAAGCGCCTCAGTGCCGAAGTGGTCGAATCGGTGAATGTGCACGAGTCGATCAAGCTGGGACGCACCATCTTGGGCCTGAGCCGCGACCAGGCCATTGAGAACTACATCACGACCGTGCAGCGGTTGGGCCGGGCCGGAGTTCGGGTCGTTTGCTACAACTTCATGCCCGTCTTCGATTGGCTGCGCACGGACATGTGGCATCCGCTGCCCGACGGTTCGACGGCAATGTACTACGAGAAGTCCGTCGTCGATCAGATGTCTCCGCAGCGGCTGATCGCCGATATGCAGGCGAATGCCGGTGGTCTCACGCTCCCGGGTTGGGAGCCGGAGCGGCTGGCGAGTTTCAGTGAGCTCAGCGCTGCCTACGAGGGAGTCAGCCACCAGGACATGTATGCGAACTACGAGTATTTCCTCGACGCTGTCATCCCCACCTGTGAGGAGTACGACGTCAAGCTGGGCGTCCATCCCGACGATCCGCCCTTCGACCTCTTCGGCTGGCCGCGAGTGGTGTCGACCAAGCAGGATCTGGCCACGGTGCTGTCACTGAACAACAGCACCTACAACGGGCTGACGCTGTGCCTGGGCTCGTTCTCGGCGAACCCGACCCACGACGCGGTGGATGCCGTCGAGACTTTCATGGATCGGATCCACTTCACCCACATTCGCAACATCAAGCACTTCGACAATGGCGATTTCGTCGAGGTCGCTCACCGCGCCGAGGAGGGCAGCGTCGACACCGTCAATGTCATGCGGGCCTTTGCCCAAGCCGGGTACACCGGCTATGTCCGGCCCGATCACGGACGCCACCTGTGGGATGAGAACACCACCCGTCGTCCGCGGCCCGGCTATGGGCTCTATGACCGGGCGTTGGGGATCCAATACCTCCTGGGAGTCTGGGATGCCTCGGTCGCTGTGTCGTGAGTGGGCGCAGACTTCGGCGGTGACGGCGACGAGGTTTCGATGACGCTCTCGGCCAGTCGACGTTGCGTTGGTCACCGAGCTGCCGCAAGACCGTCCGCACCGGAATCCCAGCAACTCACACTCTGTGATTCCGGTCTTAGTCGGTGTGCGGTGTCAACACGCCGGCCCTGCGCAGGAGCAGAGCTGATAGCCAGGTCACCAGGGCACCGAGGGTCATCCCCCAGGCAATATCGGTGATCGTCACCAGTGCAGAGAAGCCGTTCAGCACGGCGAGGGCGGTAAGTCCCCAGGTGCCGTAGGTGAACAGACCGAACAGGGCGCCAGCCAGTACCCGGCGACCAAGCGGGACATCCGCTGCCAGCGGCTGCAGGCCGAAATACACCAGCCCGGCGACGTAGCCCAGATAGAACACGACGGCTGCGACCGGCTGGAACTCAGCGGCGAGTAACGGGCCGAGTTCAGCTCGATACAACCCGGACGCGACCAGGGCGATCCACACTCCGTCGACGACGGTGAACACCACTAACGCGACCACATAACTGATCGCCCAACGACGTAGCGTGCTCATGTGCGGCTCCTCGGATCTCGGTTGGGGTCCTCGACGATCAGGTGAACGTGGGTTCACTGGCTCCCGCGAAGCACTCGGCCCCGAGCGCTTTCGCCTGCAGTCATGATGTTTGATCCAGTCTGCCGCAACGACGCCTGAGTCCACAGTCAGAAGTTTGCGCACGCTTCGGTCGCCCGCTGTGAGAGGAGAACGCCGGGCAGGCCGAGATGGGCCTGCCCGGCGCTATTGCCAGTCTTGCGGCAGAGCAATCAGCTGATCTTGCCGGTCCTTGCGTCCACCTTCACTACGGTGCTGGAGGGCTTGCCGTCCACGAGCGTGGTGATCTTCACCGAGAATGTCTGGCGACCCCACCAGCCGCCGAAGCTGCGGGTCACGCTCACCTGCGCCGTGGTGCGATCCACCGATGCCAGAGCGATCTGGGCAGCCTCGGCCTCGGTCAGGTAGTGGCCGTGGTGCGACTTGGTGTTCAACTCCACGCCGAAGGCGTTGGTGAAGGAGATGCCGTTGTCGCCCTTGAGCTGGGCGCGAATGTAGTTGTCGACGCCAGCGGCCACCTTGTCCAGATCCACCGTGTTGCCGGTGGCCACAACCTTGCCGTCGGCGATCCACTCGATGGTGTTGTAGTTGGTGCCCTTGATGGTGATGGTGTCCTTGGCCTCATTCACCGAAATACGGGTGATCGTCGGGGCCGGCTGGGTGCGGTCACCCTTGAAGTCGGCGCCGAGCTCGCGCTTGGCGACCAGCGCGGTGGAGTAGAACGCGCCCGACTGAAGCGTGTCGTGGACGTTCTTCTCGGTCAGGGACGGCATGAGTAGCCGGTTGTAGTCGTAGCCCAGTGCGCTGGTGGAGTGGGCGTCGTCGTTGGCGAAGCCGGAGACGTTCTGGCTGGGCATGGTCTCCTGCAGCACCGAATCCCACAGGATGCGGTCGGAGTAGGAATCGCCATCAGAGACCTTGTTGACGATCTCCATACCGACCAGTGAGTCGGGGTACTGCTCGAACAGGCCGACGTAGCGGGCAACCTTGGCCGGATCAGTCGCAGCCGCCTCACCGGTGGTGGTCTTGCTACCGCCGTAGTAGCGACCAGGGTGGTTGATATGCATCAGCGGCTTCAACGTAGCGTCGGAGGTCTTGTTCATCTCGTCGACGTGAGCGATCTTCGACTCCAGTGTGGCGCCTGCGGAGTTGTTCCAGTCGGTCCAGAAGGTGTTGAGGTGGTCGGCCTGCGACTGCTCATCGGAGTAGGGAATCCCGATCATGCCCGCACCACCGTCCCGGCCGACGCCGGTGTTCATCTCGATCATGCGCTCGGTGCTCAGGTAGTAGTTGGGATCGGCCTGCGCATGCGCGGTGTCGGTGCGGTCCCAGGTGGTGTTGACGACGTTGTGGTCGGTCATCGCGTAGACGTTGAAGCCGAGCGAGTAGGCCGTTTCGAGCATCTCGGTGGCGGTGTTGCCGCCGTCGGACTCGGTGGTGTGGTTGTGGAAACCGGCCTTGTACTGCTGCCAATGCCAATTCACCCCTGCGTAGGGGTTGGTGATCTTGTAGTCGAGGTCGGTGGTGGCTTTGCTGCAGGCAGCGGCGTTGGTCATCGGGACGGCGGCGAGTGCGATGGTGCCAACAATCGCGGTCGCGGCCAGCCTGAAACTACGTCGGGACATGAGTTCCTCTCGTGGTCAGCCCCGGCGGATACCCGACCATCCGGATCCAGTCGGCAGCCGGGGTTTTCACCCATCCCAGTGGTTCGCCATGACTGACAGACCCCCGCGATTCGAACAGTGGGAGAACTACTACAAAACGTCGTAGTTCGCGGGAACAGCCCCTCTGATAGCTGATCGACGACCTCACCACCGGCCAGCAAACGCAAAGCATCCTCACAGGAAACACTGGACCGGACCACAGCGAATCAGAGCCACAGTGGAAAAGGAACAGATGAACCGCTCTGGGCCCCGATAGCACCCTCACGGTGGCCACGGACGCTCAGCGGTCCACACAGACTCTGGAGGTGATCCTCGTGGCATTGCAGTTCAACACTCCACCCGGGTGGCCGGCTGCACCGGACGGCTGGTACCCGGACCCCAATTGGCGACCTGATCCGTCCTGGCCGCCAGCGCCTGAAGGGTGGCGGTTCTGGACACAAACCCAAACCCCGCCTGAGCCGCCGGCCCAACCAGCGCCGCCGCGCGCGCTGGCAGCTGCGCCGGAGCCGGTTCAGCGAACGCATTCGCGCTGGTGGGCCCGACTGGCCTGGATCCCCACCTTGCTGTTCGGCGTGATCACCTACTTGATTGCCCTGCAATCGATGGTCGCCACGCAGAACCCGATCCTGTTCCCGACGCTGCTGTTCATCGGTGCCATCACGGTGCCAGCCTCAGTGTTGATGTTGGTCTACGGATTGGGTCAACGAGTCGGGCGCGACGGGGCCTTGGTGGTTGCCACAGCCGTCGTTGGCGGCATCATCGGCGTGATCAGCGCCGGACAACTGGAGTCGATGTTCGTGCCCACCGGACCTGGAGCCAGTCCAGTAGCCACCTATCTCACGGTCGCCGTGATCGAAGAGACGGTGAAGATGGTCGTTCCGGTGGCGATCTTCCTTCTGCTGCGCCGCCGCTCACAGGGCCTGGGAGTGGTGTTGGGCATCGCTGCTGGAGCAGGCTTCGCTGTGCTGGAGACCATGGGCTACGGCTTCACCGTGCTGCTGACCACCAGTGGCAATCTCGCCGTGGTCGACCAAACACTGATGTTGCGCGCACTTCTCGCGCCAGCCAGCCATGTGGCCTGGACCGGCATCATTGCCGCAGCCCTCTGGCGCACCGCTGACCCCCGCAAGCAGTTCCGCTGGCCAGTGCTGATCGGGGCGTTTGCGACCGCAGTGGCATTGCATACCGTCTGGGACGCCACCGACTCCACCGTGGTGCAATTCGTGGTGGCCCTGACCAGCCTTGCTGTGTTGGTGGTCGCCGTTGTCACCGGACTTCGTTCACCGCACGGCGCGCCCACCCTCCAACGTTCGAATGCGGTCATAGCGCCGCCGATCATGCCGCAGCCGCCCGCCGCGCGCCCGGCGCCACAAGCCGGGCCGGTGTCGGCAAGCGGACCTCAGCGCGTCCCGCACGAAGTGGCGAGTTGAATGCGCGTCCCGTAGTCGAGTCCGGCTACGGGACGCAGCCCAGCACTAGCATCAAAGAAGTCACGGAAAGGACTTCTGATGGGCTACGCCGAGCTTCACCTGCATCTTGAGGGCACCCTTGAACCCGAACTTGCCTTCGGTTTGGCCGAGCGCAACCACATCACCTTGCCGTGGCATGATGTCGACGATCTCCGCAGCCGCTACCACTACGGCTGCCTGCAGGACTTCCTCGATATCTACTACGCCAACATGGAGGTGCTGCGCACCGGCGAAGACTTCGCCGAGCTCACCAACGCCTATCTGTCCCGCGCCGCGAAAGCTGGCGTTGTTCGCGCCGAGGTGTTCCTCGATCTGCAAGCGCATCTCGCCCGTGGCATCCCGGCCGAGACAGTGCTGGGTGGGGTCAGTGCAGCGTTGCGCGACTCAGAGGCCAATCACAGGGTCAGCTCCGGACTCATCGTGACCTTCCTGCGCCACCTGCCTGCCTCCGACGCCGAGCTCGCCTACGACCAAGCTTTGGCCACCGGGGTCGACTTGCTGGGAATCGGACTGTGCTCCTCTGAAGTCGGATTCCCCGCAGCTCCGTTCGCCCCGCTGTGGGCCCGGGCCCGTGCTGATGGCCTGCACACTGTCGCCCACGCCGGTGAAGAAGGCGACGCCAGCTACGTGTGGGAAGCCCTGCGTGATCTCAAAGTCGAGCGGGTCGATCACGGCATCCGGGCCATGGAAGACCCCATGCTGGTCGAGCATCTGCGCCAGAACCGAATCCCGTTGACCGCCTGTCCACTGTCGAACGTGCGCCTCAAGGCGGTACCGAGCTTGGCGGCACATCCGCTGCCAGCCATGCTGGACGCCGGTCTGCTGGTCACTGTGAACTCCGACGATCCGGCCTATTTCGGCGGCTACCTCGACGAGAACATTGCGGCAGTACGTGAGCAGTTCGGGCTGAGTGATGACCACCTGGCGACGCTGGCTGCCAACAGCATCGAGGCGTCGTTCCTGTCACCGGCTGAGAAAGCCCGCCTGCGGTCGTGAATCGAGCACCTCACCCAGCTACCCTGTCCGGATGGACGCTGAATACCTGCCTGAGCAGATCACTCGCGAACAAGCCGACGCCCTGCCTGGTGCTGTCGTGTTGCAGTTCGGCACCGACTGGTGTGGCTACTGCCGCGGCGCGGCGCCCAAGATCGAACAGGCGATGACCGACGCGGCAGTACAGCGAATCCTGATCGAGGACGGCAAGGGGCGCCCGTTGGGCCGCTCCTACAAGGTGAAGCTGTGGCCGACGCTGATCTTCTTGGCCAACGGAACCGAGGTCGCCCGCGTGGTGCGTCCCTGGAAGGCCGAAGACGTTACTGCTGGACTCGACGAGTTGACTGCCGCCCTGGGCTAGTCGGCTGCGGTCACCGGCGGCGCAAGCCGGCGCTTGCGCACCCAGTAGGGCTGCACCGCCAAGCCTTGATGGAAGATCACATGCATCAATGCTGCGCCCAGCAGCGTCAGTAGCGTGACGCTCACGACGGAGGCCTCGATCCCGAACTGTCCGCCAGTCAACCAATCCGGACCGCTGAACTGAGCCTGGAACCAGCCCGACGCTGCACCGGAACCAGACACCGCCGATCCGAAGACCGGCCCTTGCAGCATGTTCCAGGCGAAGTGCAGGCCGATGGTCCACCACAGCGAGCGGGTCACGGCATACAGGGCGGCGAACAACACCCCGGCTTCCAGCGCGATCGCGATCGCGCCCCACAGTGTTGCGTCTGGATTCGCCAAATGCGCCACGCCGAAGGCGATCGCACTCACCGCGAGCGCGCCCCAGGTGCCCAGCAGTTCCTCGAACAGTCGAAACAGGACGGCTCGAAACAGGATTTCCTCCGCGATGGCTGCGGTGATGCCGGCCGAGAGCAACGTCGGCCACACGTCATAGCCGGGATTGGTGCCGACGATTCGATACGAGCCGAGAACGAACAACACGCCGATCACAGCCGTCAGCAACGCCGCCCCCAGTGCCAAACCGCCGGCCAGGCCCGCGATTCGACGTGGCGCCAACTCCACCGGGCGGCGCCCTTCGAGCACCAACAGGGCACTGAACGCCACGGCCGTGGCCAGTAACTCGGTGACTGAGAACACCCAGAACGGCGTCCGTCCCGACGAATCGGAAAGGCTCACGATGAGCGCGCCTGCCACCACGAACCCGACGCCGAGTGCCACCGAAGCAAAGACCAAAAAGCGTAGCCACACCGCGAAGCGCCAGCGATGCACCGGCGGGAATGGACGCAGCGGATGATCCGCGGTGAGGTGATCGATCACGCGAGGGCGCGCCGGATGCTCGAGCGGAACCACGGGAATCACGGCACCCATTCTGCTCGTCTGAAGCGGCATCTCAACCCGTTATCAGCACGTAGCTCACGAAGCTGATGATCGACAGCAAGGTGTACAGCGAGATCACATTGTTGGTGTAGGCCAGATCGCTTCGGCGCTCGGGCGGTATGAACAGCGGCACGATGTAGGGCGGCGGCAGAATCAGCAGCGTGAACAGCGCGGCGGAGTAGATCGGCGGCAGGTCCAACAGGCCGGTGAACACCACGGCGCTGATTGTGAGAGCCAGTGTGATCACGACCACTAGTCGGGTCGCCACCAGCGGCAACGCCTCACGGACGCCCGAGAGGCTGAGTTGGGTGCCATATCCGATGATCAGCAGCACCAAAGGCACGATCATCGCTGCCAGGTAGTCCAGGCTGGTTTGAATCGCAGTACCGATCGGAGCCTGCTCCATGATGCGGCCCATCCCCAGGGCGTTGAGCGTGATACCGGCGAGGATCGCGATGATCACCGGTGAGGCGATCAGGCTGCGGACGACTTCGGCGATGGTCTCGCGTTGATTGCCCACTGCGCGCAGCAGCGTCACGAAGATGAACCAGATGAATATTTCGTGTCCCAGCGCCAGCACCCCGAGCGCCGGTAGTTGTTCGGTGCCGTACACGGCGGCGAACAGGGCAAAGCCGATC
>DMIX01000286.1 GCA_003451975.1 Propionibacteriaceae bacterium | reverse complement strand
CGACAAACTCGACGTCGAAAAGGGCATGGAGGTCCGCGGCCCGGACGGCAAGACGCGTGTGCTCAAGCAGCCATGGAGTGTACTGGCCTACCAGATCGCCGGCGACGACGGTCTCAAACTCCTTCATGCGGAGGACAAGGCCGAAGAGCGCGAGAGTGCCCCGGCTGAAAACCTGCTGACACAGCTGCTGGAGATCCCGGTGAAGACCGGCGTCGGCGTGCTGGTCCTCATTGACGAAGTGCTGATGTACGCCCGCGAGAAGGTCGCACAGGACCGCCGGTGGAAGGACCGGCTCGTCAACTTCTTCCAGTACCTTACCCAGGCCGCAACAAAGGTCGACCGGTGTTGCGTGGTTGCATCTCTACTCGCGACGGATCCAGCCAAGAGCGACACAGCCGGCCGGCAGTTGTTGAGCGAGCTATACGCCATCTTTGAGCGAGAACGGGAAGAGGCGGTCGAGCCCGTTGTAAAGGAGGACGTCGCTGAGGTGCTGCGCCGGCGGTTCTTCACGCCAGGGTCGATTGCCAACCGCGAGAGCTTCCGCCAGCACGTCATCGCGGCCCTGAAGGGCATCTCAGACGTGGACGAGCAGACGCGCCGGCAAGGCTCTGAGGCCGAGGAGCGATTCCTGCGAAGCTACCCATTCCACCCGGATCTGACGGAGGTGCTCTACGGCAAGTGGACGCAGCTCTCGCGGTTCCAGCGGACGCGAGGCGTTCTCCGGACGTTTGCACTCGCTCTCCGGCACTCGGAGAAATGGGACACCACCCCACTCGTCGGGCCGGCGGTCTTCCTCGGTGCGCCGAACGACGAGGGACTGTCCGAAGCGGCCCGCGAGCTCGTCGCTGTGGCAGACACCGAGGAATACGAGGGTCGATCACAGTCGTGGACGGGTATCCTGACGACCGAATTGGCTATTGCCAGGCAGATTCAACTCGACTCCGTGGGCCTGAAGTACCGCGAGATTGAGCAGGCCGTCGTTGCTACGTTCCTGCATTCACAGCCTGTTGGACAAAGTGCCCGGACGCGCGATTTGGAGCTGCTGTTGGCGGCCGCACGGCCGGACAAGATCGAACTCGAGAAAGGGATGACGCGCTGGGGACAGTCGAGTTTCTGGCTTGACGATGCCTTTACGCCTGATGCGGAGAAGGCGCTTCCAGGAACCTGGCGAATGGGTAACCGGCCCAACTTGATTCAAATGCACGCTGTCGCCGCCAAGAGCGTTACCGATGATGTGGTGAAGGCTCGGCTGCTCGACGAGATCGGCCGCGCAAAGGCCCTCACCTCCGGCGCGTCGGCCGCCGGCGTGAAGGTCCACACGCTCCCCACTCGACCGCGGGACGTCGAGGATGATGGAGTCTTCCACTTCGCCGTTCTCGGCCCGGCGTCGGCGTCGGAGTCGGGCAAGCCCAGCGAGGAGGCACGCCGATACCTGGACGAAACAACAGGGCCCGAGAAGCCCCGGGTGTTTCGGAACGCGACCCTGCTGATCGTCCCGTCGCGGGAAGGGCTCGAGGTCGCGTCGACGCGCGTGCAAGACTATCTGGCCTGGGAGCAAGTGCGCGACGAACTCAGCAAACAGGACAAGGAGAAGGGGGGGCGAGTGGACGTCGCCCGGATGCAGACGCTGACCGTCTACATGGACAAAGCCAAGGGTCGCATCCCTGATGCGATCCGCCAGGCGTATTGCATCGTCGTCACCGTCTCTGAATCGAATGAAACGCAGGCGTTCAAGATCGCGGTGTCGGACGACCCGCATTTCGCGACGATCAAGGCGGACAAGCGCTCTCGCATCCAGGACACAGCAATCACGGCCGAAGCCTTACTGCCGGGAGGACCGTACAACCTCTGGCACGGAGGTGAATCGACAAGGCGAGTCAAGGATCTGGCGGGGGCTTTCGCGCAGTTGCCACACCTGCCCAAGATGCTCAAGGCGCAGGCTATCCTGGACACGCTCGTCGATGGCTGCGAGCGCGGCTCATTCGTGCTCAAACTGACCCGTCCCGATCATACGTTTCGAACATGGTGGCGGTCTCGACCGGATGATGCCGCCCTAGATGATCCGGCCCTCGAGCTTGTGCTGCCTGAGGCCAGCGAACTTGGCGAGATTGCACCGGTCCTGATAGCACCAGAGGCGCTTCCAGAACTCTGGATTGGTGATGGCGTCACCGTCGGCACTGTCGTGGCGTACTTCGACGGCACCAAAGTGGTCCAGGTGGCCCGTAAGAACTACGACGAGCCGATGCAGATTCCGAAGGCTCCAGGCGCTGTTGTTCAAGAGGCGATCGAGGAGGCCGTGCAAGCGGGCTTGGTCTGGATGACCTCTGGTCCGACGAGCGTTTTCGCCGAGCCGATTCCTGTCGGGACGCTCACCAGCGCTGCTGTCCTTCGTGTGCCGCCCAGGCCGATTCCTGCGCCTGACATCCTGCCGGAGAATTTGCCGGATGCTTGGAAAGACGGGACAACCTCGGCCCTTGCCATCGCGACAGTTCTGTCGCAGAAGGCTGGCCACACGCTGCCATGGAAGACCGTTCGGGACGTTGTTCAAGCGGCGCTTCAGGCTCGATTCCTGGAACTCTTGCCCGATTCCGGGGCATGGCCCTGTGACTTCCCCGCGGCACAAACCGTCAGACTGAAAGTCGCCGAGGTCGGCAAGAGAGGAGCTGGCGCCGGGCACGCCGAGCGCCCGAAGGTGCGGATCGCGGAGGCCGATCTGGAGGTCGCGGAGTTCCAGGATCTCAGCGATGCGTTGCCCCAGTTGCTCGAGATCAAGGCGAGAACGCACGTGCCGATTGGCCTCCGTGTAGAGGTCAGCGTCGGCAATGGCAAGGAAGCCCCAGGACCCGACGTGGTCCGCGCGGTGGATGAGCTGCTCGGCAAGATCAAAGACGGTTTCCGACTGGCGTGAGCAGATGAACAGATCGAGCCAAGTCGTTCACTGATACGGCGTCCGTCCCGGCCCGAACTGGGTGTGACGTCCGCCGGCCGCCGCAGCGGACGGCTTCGCCACGTCGACTTGGCGTTGCTGGGGTGGCCATTGCATTGCAACCACACCGCCATCAGGGTGCTCAAGACCTGATCAGATGCCGCCTAGAATACTCACGACCATCGGAAGCCGAGAGCTCGGCCTCTCACCGGGCGGGCTCTCGGAACTCGACGCTTGTGTGGCGAAGTTCCCCCGTGAACACTTGATGCTGCGTACGATTTCAGTGCTCCACGCCCTGAGTGCCGATCGGGCCAGCGGGCACCGAATGGTCAATGCGACCTTTGCGGGAGCGTTGGGAGCGGACTACCAAGCGAGCCTCTCGGAGGCGCTGGCGAAGGAGAATGCCAGTTTCCTGGAGCCCCTGCAGCAACTCGTGCTGCTGCGCCGCGCGATGACCGTTTGCGACGAACGGGGACAGGTCGACGTCGCGACCGACGCAGGACTCCACTTGTACTTCGACGCATGTAGGTTCACGGCCGATCTCGTCGCTACGACCTATGTCGAGGCCACTTCCGACACCAAGGTCGAGATCGGGCTGAAGACGGCCGCCGGATTCCTGCCACGCATCTGGCTTACGAACCCCGTGAATCCGAACTACTGGACGGCACGAGCGCGATTGATGTTGGATCGCATTCCGGCCGGGAACCCTGCGTTGGCAGCGCGTTCAGCCGCACTCAAAGGCCGCTTCCCCACGACGATTGGCCTGTCCTATGAGGAGGTGGCCACTATCGTACAGTTTCTTAGCTACTGGACGATCGCTCCCGACTTGCAGTCCATCTTCCGCAAGCATGGCAGTATCCGATTGAATCCAGACACCTGGCTGATCGAGACCGACGTACCGCCTGAAGCATTCAGGGCGCTCCTCAAGCGGACCGCATGGGATTGGACTGAGCGGCTATCTGATTCCAGCTACGGCGGGCCACTCAGTGTCTTGCCATTCAGAGATCGACCCTTTGTGACCTTTCGCGACGGAACCGTGGCACCCGCGGCCCGCGAGTTTGTTCTCGAGAAGCTGACCGCTGATCTCTTCTGGTGGCTGAAGGACCCAGACGTGCCGCAGAGCCAGTTGTGGCAGGCGGACTGGGGCGTTCTGGCCGAGGGTTACGTTTCTTGGCTTCTCGAACAGGCGGCGGTTGCCTCGAATTGCGGGTTTGCCCGAAATGTGAAGTGGGGAGATGAAGAACTCGACGCTGCGATCTGGTTCAAGGGACACGTCGCGCTTGTAGAGGTATCCAGTAGCGGGCTGAGCGATGAGGCAGGAAACTCCGGTGACTGGACGAAACTCAAGACAGGTTTGCAGCAGACGTTCGTTCAATCGACGCGTCCGGGTAAGCCACCAAAGGCCGAGGCGATCATGCAACTCGCTCGGGACGTCCGAGCACTCCTCGATGGGACACTAGCCGAGCACATTCCCATTCGCCCCGACGCCTTGACTCGAGTGTATCCGGTACTTGTGGCAACCGACCGCCGCCTGCGAGTTCCAGGGGCGTGGTACTACCTCAATGCCAAGCTGCAAGAAGCGACCGGACCCACTCTCGCCTCCGCTCTCGTGCCTCTCAACGTCGAGGATGTCGAGGAGGTCGAGCAGCTCTTGAACTACCGCGGTGCCGAATTCCGCGGGACGCCACCTGGCATCTTGCGGGTGCTGCGACGATGGGACGTCGATCGAGGTTCAGGCCCTTCTTGGTGGCAGTTTATGGAATGGCTCGCAGGGCCTGTGTTGCTGAGCCGCCACATCAAGGAGGAAATGGGGCGCTGGAAGGACGAGGTGCGTTCGCACTTCAAGACCGACCCGTGGACAGAGCACCACTAGAACCCAGTTCTTCGACCCGCGCCCAAAACAACCTGGAAGGCCGTCGCAGTCTCGACTCGCGCTGATACACGACGGCCTTCCTGGCCGCGCCGACATGCACCGTAAGCATCGCTTGGGTGAGGCCGAGTCGCTGCCTGAGCTCCGCTAGCCGCGAGTCGCAGTCGTCAGGAACTAGCGGAAGCGGTTCGGGCTTCGGTAGGCGTGGGGACCAGCGAGTCGTCTTATTGTAGTCGGCCTGCTTGAACGTGTTTCCGGCTGCCAACCCTGCCAAGGGGATGGGGTTCCCAAAGAACACCCGTTTCCGGCAGGAAACCCCCAGCCGCCCACCTTTGGCCGCCAGCCGAAGGGACTATGTGGCGTCCTTCTCCGGATCATCGTCATCGCAGCTGGGAGATGGAGAGACTTCGACTCCGGATTCATGAGTCTTCGGATCTTCTCCTGGCGCAAGGCCTCTCTGCCGCGTCTCTATCAGTTGTGCAAGAAGGCCCTGTCCGATGCCGCGCAACTGGTGTCGCTTCTCCAGCCATTCTAGAACCGGCACAAAAGCATACGCCGCAAGGTCATTCTGAGACTTGAGATGAATGCCAACGTTTACGAGTAGAGGTTCGGCTGTCTGACACAGGCGTTCCAAGTTCGCTCCGGGCTCAGGGCTCCAGTACTGCCAGATCTGGGAACCCATGTCCTCAATGGAGTTCGTCTTCCAGCCAGTGAATGCGTTCAACACCGGAATCGACTGCTGAAAACGCATTAGGTTCGCTCGATCCTGAGCGATCCACGTCCGGAGAACGCCGACGGCATTCTGGTGGAATTCATGATCCATTGGATCTTCGACGCCCAAGCGCAGTATGGGCGGACCTACGTCGAGTGTCCATCGCAGGCCGTCCCCTCTGTTTTCTCCAGGCTCTCGAAGGGGCGGAGTTAGTGTCCAGTTGTGACTATTGCTTGCGGGCCGTGTGGTAAACGACACCTCAAACGGGTAGACGATCTGAGATATGAAAAGGCGCCAGAGAGGGGCCAGAGAGAAGAGTTCGCAGCTGCGGTGGTCGCGGGCGACCTTCGTCAGATAAAGGGGAGTTGCCAAGGACATCAGCCATGTGAACTCGTGCTTGCGCCACTCACCCCGGGCGTCCAGCCCCCCGTACCTAAGGCGCACGTCCTCGCCTTTGACCTGTAGGGCAGCCAGGTCGGTCACCGTTTCCGCATGGGGCCCGACTGGACATCTCGGGTGACAGTAGAAGTCGATGCCGAAGTCCTCTTCCCGCGGTACCCGGACCATCGAGGCTATCCGACTGAGAAGGGAGTCTGCAAGTTTCTCATAGCTGCTGCCTACGCCGTCCATGACGTGGCGCCGCCCAGTCATCGTGTCTTCTCCATGGCGATCTACCAGAGCATACAGGTCTCAGCCCAATTTGCGATCCCTCAACTTCGTCGCACGTGGTTTGCCCGCGGGCCGACCGTTCGTTTGTCGGCGTAGACTGATCTGGGCCTGATCCGATTCAGTGG
>DMIX01000222.1 GCA_003451975.1 Propionibacteriaceae bacterium | reverse complement strand
CCAACTCAGGGAACGAACACCCGCTGGCTGAGCCTGTCGAAGCCCGCAGTTGCCCACCTGTGACCAGGCAGCGACGCGGCGGCGGAAACTCAGTTCTGCTGCCGGCCACGCTCGTAGCCGTCGAGGACCGACTCGGTGAGCTCCTCGGCGGTCAGCACGAACATGTCGTGGTCGCGCCACTCACCGTTGACGTGCATGTAGCGCTCACGGCGGCCTTCCAGCCGGAAGCCGAGCTTGCGAACGACAGCCAAGCTGTTGGTGTTCTCCGGACGGATCGCAATCTCGATGCGATGCAGTCCGATCACGAAACAGTGGTCACAGGCCATCGCCACCGCAGTCGGGATGATCCCCCGGCCCGCCCACGCCGGATCCACCCAGTAGCCGATCTGGGCCCAACTGGCTGAGCCGCGCTGGATGCCTGACACGGTCACCTGACCCACGAAGCGGGGAGGTTGGCCCGGCGGGGCATAATCCACCGCCCAGGGCAGGGCGAGTCCCGCCCGGGCTCGTTTGTTCATGACCCGCACCAACTGGCCGAAGGTCAGCGCCTCATCGGTCGATCGCGGCGGACGGGTGGAATCCCAGCGCCGGAACCACTGCGGATCGGAGGCACGGATCTGCGTCCACGCGGCCTCATCCCCCCGTCGCACCGGGCGCAAGGTCACCGGAGGATGCTCCAGCCGTATGGGCCAGGCCTTGTTGGCCATCAGCGTCAGGTCTCTAGTCCAGGACCCAACAGACCACACCGCTGCCAGCGGCGAGAGTGCCCATCTCGGCCGGAACGAAAACCACCGTGTTGGCGTCGGACAGCTCAGCCGCGCCCTGATCGCCCACGAAGGGAAGCGGCCGAACTCCGTTCGAGGTGCTGTGTGCCAGCACCAACTGGGTGCGGGTCGGATGACTGTTCAAGGGGCTGGTCAACTGGCCATCGACCAGTTCGGGCTCACTGACCTCCTGACCGCCTAGGCGCTCCACGATGGGGCGTCCGAACAACTCATAGGCCAGATAGGCGCGCACCGGGCTGGACGGCAACACCAGCAGCGGTACCCGATCCGGGCCGACCATGCCGAAGACCATCGGGACATCGAACCCGTCCACGTCGGCGATGTCGAAGGCGCCCATCCCGATCAAACCGGGCGTGATCGCGGCGATGTCGTCGGCGATCAGCACCAGCATGTCGGCGCGCACCAACTGATCGTTGAGGGCATTCGCCACGGCGCGCGGTTCCGGCTTGACGATGCCGGAGGTGAAGACCTGGGCGCCGTCGTCACGCAGGCTGGCCGCCAACAATGTGGTGGTGGAGTCATAGCGTTCGGTGAGTCGAGTCAGCGGCAGGCCGGGTTCCACCAAGCCGGCGGTGGCCGTCACCAGAGCGGCTCGCGGGCGTGGTCGTGCCAACACCTTGTCGAAGCCCACCTCGGCGATCAGTCCGAGGGCTCGCGGCGTCAGCAAGGCACCATGCCCGAGCAGCTTGTCACCGTCAGCGACTCGAGATCCGGCCAGCCACATGTTCTGCTGGAAGCGCGCTTCGGACTGGAATTGGACTTCTTCGCCGACCTCTTGACCGTCATGCATCGGTACGACTGCATCGGTGCCCTCAGGCACCGGAGCGCCGGCACCGACCTTGATCGCCGTGCCCGGGGTGAGCGCGGCACCACGCAGGTCATTGGCTGCAACCTCGCCTTTCACCGGCAGAATCACCGGCCTCAACTCACTAGCTCCCACCAGATCGGAGGCGCGCACCGCCCAGCCGTCCACGGTGGCAGAGGTGTAGATGGGCAGATCCAGGTCGCAGGTCAGCGATTCACACAAGGTGAGGCCGCTGGCCTCCATCAAGCCGATGCCGAAGGGGCGCATCTCCCCGATCAAGGAGAGCACATAGTCACGATGCTCATCGATACCGCGTAATCCGTTGGCGTCGGTGTCCGGCGCGCCCGGCAGGCGCTCCAAGCGAGGTTCGGCTGGCGGTGGCGCTGATTCGGCCACCGGCGGCTCCGGTGCTGCTTTGGCACGCGAGAACAGAGGCATGCGCTTACCATAAATCAATGCATCCCGACCTCGGGGAAGGCCAGCCGAAATCGACGGCCGCAGCGGCTCAGAAATCGGCCCTGCGGGCACAGCTGGCTGCCAACCGGCGACAGCGCGACAACGACCCGGAGGCGACAGCGGCACGCACGGCCCGTGCGCTGGTGGCCTGTTCGGGCGCTGCTGTGGTGGCTGCCTATGCCGCGCGCGAGTTCGAACCCGCCACCAGTGAGTTGATCGAGGCACTGTGGCGCGACGGCGTCCTGGTGCTCCTCCCGGTGCTCACCACCGCACCGTCGTGGGCCTGGTACACCGGCGCTGAGGCGCTGCGTCCGGGTCCGCGCGGGATTCTGCAACCCACCGGACCAGCATTGGGCGCGGCCGCCTTGGCTCGGGCCGATTGGATCTGGCTGCCCGGCCTGGCCGGGACCATCCGAGGTGATCGTCTGGGTACCGGCGGCGGCTGGTACGATCGCGCCCTCCGGCACGCCCGTGCCGACGCGGTGACCGGGCTGTTGCTGTTCGACGATGAGGTGCTCGATGAGGTGCCCCTTGAGGTCTGGGATCAGCCGGTGGACGTACTGGTGACCGAGCGCCGTCGCATCGACGCCATTCGGGAATAGGGGTGGGCCGATTCGGAGTTGTGATGTTGGCTCGCTACGATGCCCGCGAGTTCAAATCCAGGAAGTGATCATGCCCACCTATCAATACCGCTGCACCGAATGCGGCGCAGAGCTTGAGGTCGTTCAGAAATTCAGTGACGACGCGCTGACTGTGTGCCCGCAGTGTTCTGGTCGGCTGCGCAAGGTATTCAACGCGGTGGGCGTGGTGTTCAAGGGGTCGGGCTTCTATGCCACCGACAACCGGACCAAGGGCAAGACCGCGGCTGCTGCGCCCGCGAAGTCCGAGGCCAAGTCTGAGTCCAGCAGCTCGGATTCGACGAGTTCTGCCAGCACCTCCGCCTCCAGCGCCTCCAGCAGTGAAGGCTCGGCCGCCTGAGTCTGCCAACGCCTGTGGATAGCTGACCACGGCACCCGTTCCTGCCGAGACTCATCGGCATGCAATCCTTCTTCGATTCTGTGCTTCGCGCCTTTCGGCGGTATCGCCGTTGGTTCGCCGCCGTCCTCGCCGTGGTGGGCGTCGCCGCTGCCTTGTCGGTGGTGAGTTCAGCCAGTTCCGGTGGCCAGCCGACGGTCGTGGCCGCCCGTTCCATCGCTGGCGGCTCTGTCCTGAGTGCCTCCGATTTGCGGGTGATTCGTGTTCCGGCAGAGGCCCGTCCCGATGACGCGTTCGCTCAGATCGCCGAAGTGGTCGGGCGGCAGGCGCTGCGCGATGTGTCGGCTCGCGATCTGGTGCAGGATTCCGATCTGCTCAACGGCGAGCTGACGAGTGCACCGGGCATGGTGAAGCTCCCCGTGCACTTCAGCGACAGCGGCGCGGTTTCGCTGTTACAGGCGGGTCAACATATCGACATCTTTGGTCCGGACGGCACCTCCGGTGGTTTTAGGCTGGTGGCATCGAACATCACCGTGTTGACCGTTCCGCATAACGAGCCCTCCGGTCCGCTGAGCTCGGGCGGCGCTGAACTTGTGGTGATCGAGGTGACTGCCGAACAGGCCGCCGACATCTCGGCGGCAGCCTCGATCGCATCGTTGAGTTTCGCGCTGCGGTGACTCGTCGCAATGGCGGCGAGAAGGGCGGACCGATCGTTTAAGGAGAGATTCATGAGAGGCTTTCGCGACTTCCTGATGCGCGGCAATCTGCTTGAGGTTGCCGTCGCCTTCATCATCGGCGCTGCTTTCGGCACCGTCACGTCGTCGTTCACCCAGCTAGTGATGGACATCATCGCCCAAATCATTGGTGGCCAGCCCAACTTCGATGCGGTCACCGTGGCCGGGGTCAATGTGGGTCACTTCATCACGGCATTGATCAGCTTCATTCTCACCGCTGCGGTGGTCTACTTCGCGATCGTGAAACCGTCGCAGGTGATCCGCGACCGGCTGAAGAAGGAGCAGCCCGCCGCACCGGCAGCGGCAACCTCGGAGGAACTGCTGGCCGAGATCCGTGATCTGCTCAAGGAGCAGACCCCCGGGTGAAGGCCCGAAAGACTCACTGTCCCCAGTGAGGCGGCACGTCGGCGACCAAGCGTCGTTCGTCGGCGTTGAGCGGACGCGGTGCGGACGGTGGACGCTTCTCCACCGTCCCCAGATCGAGCAAGCTGCGCACGCGTCCCACAGCGGCATGGAGTTGCGCCGGCCCACACCCCTCGCGCATTGCGGCGGGGATCGGGTGCGGCCACGGCTGTTCGGCTGCCAGCACTTCGCGGGCATGCTCAGCGATGCGCTCGGCGGACCAGCCCGCCTGGGCCAGCGCCTCGACCAACCCTGCCGGGTCAGGAGCTTCCGAGGGCGGCAGCGGCAGCTCGAGCTGGGTTAGCGCGAATCCCAAGGCCGTCTGCCAGCGGTTCATCGGAACCACTGTGGGGAGCCGGAATCGGGCAGGTCCACCTCGCCCACGATGGTGGCCGGCTCATCGAAATGCCATTCTCCGTTGACGCGCAACGAACGCGCTGAAGCCAACGAGGGCACCACCGCGACCAGTCGGTCGAACTCCTGGAGGAGTCGATAGTGAGCGGGGTCGAGGTCGATTTCGGGAATCGGGGCGACCGCGTTGAGGCGTCCGTCGTTACCGAGGTCGAAGACGTCGGAGCGCAGCAGCATCAATTCGTTGGTGGTCTTCACCGGCAGGAATCGATCTCGTCCGACCGCAATCGCGGCGGCGCCGGGGAACACCTCGATCGCCGCCCCCATGGCGGTCTCCAACTGAATGACCTCCGGGGTCGACTTGTCGGCGGGATCGACGCTCTTGCGATTGGCGATCAATGGCAGGCCCAGCACGCCGTCACGCTCGGTGAGGGTGTCCCGCAACTGCGGCAGGTTGAGCCACAGGTTGTTGGTGTGGAAGAAGGGGTGGCGGTATTCGTCGGTGAAGAAGTCCATGTCTTCGGCCGGGGTTTGAGCGGTGTCGCGCAGGATGAGTTGCCCGTCGCTGCGTCGGATCGCCAGATGTCCACCCTTGCGGTCATTGATGGTGCGGGGACAGATCTCGGCGGCGTACGGTGCGTCGCTGGCCGCGAACCAGCCTGCCAGCAGGGCGTTCGGGGCTGCACCGAGATTGTCGCCGTTGGCAATGGACGCATACCGGAAGCCTGCGTCGATCAGGGAATCCAAGAGGCCGCTGCCCAGCAGCGAGGCGTACACATCGCCGTGGCCGGGTGGGCACCATTCCAGGCGGGGATCGGCCGGCCACTCCACCGGGCTGAGATCACTGGCGAGGATCTTGGGCTCGGCACTCTGCAGGAAGTCCAGCGGCAGATCGTCCACGGCCAGGTCGGGGTAGCGCTGCAGATAGCCCAGGGTGTCATCACGGGTTCGGAAGCTGTTCATGAACAGCAAGGGCAGCCGCGCCTGGTGGCGGGTCCGGGCGTGCTGCACCTGCGCCACGATCAGGTCCAGGAAGTTCAGCCCGTCCCGCACCGGCAGCAAGGTTTTGGCACGGTCGAGCCCCATCGAGGTCCCGAGAC
>DMIX01000329.1 GCA_003451975.1 Propionibacteriaceae bacterium | reverse complement strand
GGCCACAGCTATCGGATCTTCCTGGATCCGGTCGGACATCCGTTCTGCTTGGTCGCCGGCGACTGACGCGTCAGTCGAGGCCGAGCGCCTGACGCATCGGCAGCAGCTTCGCCACCGTCTCGGCGTACTCCTCAGCCGGCTCGGACTCTGCGACGATGCCACATCCTGCATAGATGCTGATACGGCAGGGGTCGTTTGGATGCAGCCAGCCCGAACGCAACGCGATCGCGAATTCGCCGTCACCGGCGGCGTCGACCCAACCCACCGGTCCGGAGTAGCGGCCACGATCCATTCCCTCCAGCGCCGCGATCATCGACCGCGCCGCCTCGGTGGGAGTGCCGCATACCGCTGCCGAGGGATGCAACTCCGCAGCCAGCCTCAGCGCCGTCACGCCCGGACGGGCCACGGCGGTCACATCGGAAGCCAGATGCAGCACATTGGGCAACTCCAGCACGTAGGGCGCCACGGGAACATTCATGCCCGAACAAAATGGGGCCAGTGCTTCGGCTACCGAGGCCACCGCGAGTTCATGCTCGATCAGATTCTTGCTGGAGCCCGACAGCACCTGAGCCAATTTCAGGTCGGCCTGCTCGTCGCCTTCGGCGCGGATGGTTCCGGCCAGCACCCGCGAGGTGGCCAGCCCTCGTTCACAGCGCACCAGCATCTCGGGCGAGGCGCCGACCATGCCGGCGACGTGAAATGTCCAACAACTAGCGTAGGAACTGCTCAGCGCCGACACCAGATAGCGAGGATCCAGCTGGTCTTCGGCGCGAATCTCTTCACTGCGGGCGAGCACCACCTTCTCCACCTCGCCAGCACGAATGCGTGACACCGCGTCTGCCACGATGTTGGACCAACTGCCGCGATCCAGGCTGATCGCGTCTACGCGTGCCCCGCGGGGGTCGATCGGGGCAGCGCCGGGCTCGGGTAGCTCCGGCCAAGGCTGATCGACGGTGGCCACCTGGGTCATCCAGGAACGACCGGCACGATGACCCAGCACGATGCGGGGAACGATCAGCACCGATTCCTGGGCGGTGTTGTGTGCATCGAATACAAAGGAGCCGAACGCTACCGGGCCGGAACCCGGATGACCCTCCAATTCGGTTTCGGCATCGATGCCCTCGGCCAGTGTCGACCACCAGGCTTCGGCAGCGGCGATCTCGCCGCGGAACCGGGCGACCTCGCCCCAGCCGACCATGCCGTCACCATGGCGCAACCACGCTGTGCCATCGCCGCTCACGTGGGCCAACAAGTCAGGCCGAACGTCGAGTTCTACGGTGCGGGCCCGCAGTGGGGGACCCTCGTAGCGATGAATCACGGTGGCAAGGTTAACCCCACAACGCCAAGAACACCGCTCGGAGATGGCCGACACAGGTGGATCGAGGATGCCGTGGGATGCAAACTTCCCTAAACTGTCCCGAGTGCCTAGTGAGCGACAGGGGTGTTGATGGCTGAGAGAGTGTCTTCGAGAGACTCCCAGATCCCTGTCTCGGCCGACGTGATCGTCGTTGGGGCAGGCCCGGGCGGGTCGACGACAGCAGCTCATCTTGCCGCGCGTGGCCTGGAGGTCGTCCTGCTGGAGAAGAGCAGCTTCCCGCGCTCCAAGGTGTGCGGCGACGGGCTGACCCCCCGCGCGGTCAAGCAACTCATCAAACTCGGCGTCGACATCAGCCCAGAAGCCGGCTGGCTGCGAAACAAGGGCTTGCGGATTTACGGCGGACGGACCGAGCCCTTCGAATTGCTGTGGCCCGAGTTGGCGGAGTTCCCGCCCTACGGATTGACCCGGGCACGCGCCGATTTCGACAAGATCCTCGCCGACCATGCTGTGGCTGCCGGGGCGCGACTGTTCGAGAACACCACCGTGAGTGAACCGATCCTGAACCCGCGCACCGACCGCATCACCGGGGTCGTCGCCAAGGACGGACGCCGTTTCACCGCCCCGGTCGTGGTGGCCGCTGACGGGAACTCTTCACCGTTGGCCCGAGCCATGGGCATTCTGCCGCGCAATGATCGTCCGATGGGCGTGGCGGTGCGCACCTACTTCACCTCGCCGAAGAGCAATGACGACTACATGGAGTCCTGGCTCGAACTGTGGGACGGCGAGCCCGGCAAATCCAACCTGATGCCCGGCTACGGCTGGATCTTCCCGCTGGCCGACGGCACGGTCAATGTCGGCCTGGGGACGGTGCGCTCGCGGGCGGGTTCGGCGAACCTCAATCACCGCAAGATGCTCACCGACTGGCTCGCCACCACCCCTGAGGAATGGGAGTTCCGGCCGGAGAACCAGGTGGGTCCCATCGAAGGCTCGGCGCTGCCGATGAGCTTCCGGCGTCAGCCCGCCTACACCCGGGGGCTGCTGTTGGTCGGCGATTCCGGCGGCATGGTTTCGCCCTTCAACGGCGAAGGCATCCCCTACGCCATGGAGGCCGGTGAACTGGCCGCCGATGCGATCACCGACGCCCATTTCCGCGGTTTCGGCACGCCGAGCGCGGAACAGGCCTTGCGCGGATACCCAATCAGGCTGAAAGCTGAGTGGGGGGGCTACTTCAGCCTGGGGCGGGTATTCGTGTCATTGATCGAGCATCCACAAGTGATGCACGTCTGCACCAAGTACGGTCTACCTCGACCGACCTTGATGCGATTCACGATGAAGTTGCTGTCCCATCTTTATGACACGCGTCGCGGGGATTGGATGGACATGGTGCTCACCACCCTCACAAAGGTGGCACCCTCAGCATGAGCAAGATGCCGATGTTGGCGTTGACCCAGGGAAGCGAGGCTTGATGAGCCCTTACCTACCGATTGTCGTAACCATGGTGCTGGGCGGCGCCCTGATGGCCGCCATGGTCGTGGCGAGCGCCGTGATCGGGCCGCGACGCTGGAACCAACGCAAATACGAGTCCTACGAATGCGGCATCGATCCGACGCCGCAACCGACCGGCGGCGGACGGTTCCCGGTGAAGTACTACCTGGTCGCGATGCTGTTCATCATCTTCGACATTGAGACGATCTTTCTCTATCCGTGGGCGGTGGCTTTCAACAAGCTCGGCCTGTTCGCGCTGATCGAGATGGTGGCGTTCATGATCACGGTGTTCATCGCGTACGCCTATGTGTGGCGTCGCGGCGGCCTGGAGTGGGACTGAGGCGAGAGGTATAAGCATGGGTATTGAAGACAGACTTCCCGAGGGCGTCCTGCTGACCACGGTCGAAGGTGTGTTCGGCTGGATGAGGTCGGCCTCGCTGTGGCCGGCGACGTTCGGTCTGGCCTGCTGCTCGATCGAGATGATGAGTTTCGGAACTCCGCGTTTCGACTCCGGGCGTTGGGGCCAGGAAGTGTTCCGCGCCTCACCCCGTCAGGCCGACCTCATGATCATCGCCGGACGGATCAGTCAGAAGATGGCCCCGGTGCTGCGCCAGGTGTACGACCAGATGCCCGAACCCAAGTGGGTACTGGCGATGGGCGTCTGCGCCTCCAGCGGCGGCATGTTCAACAACTACGCGATCGTCCAGGGCGGCGATCACCTAGTCCCGGTCGACATCTATGTGCCCGGATGCCCGCCGCGTCCGGACATGCTCATCGACGCCATCTTCAAGCTGCGCGAGCAGGTCGTCTCCAAGCGTCCGGCCGGAGCACACGCGGTCGCGGTGCGCGAAGCCGATGAGGCCGCCGCGCTGACCGCACCGGCCACCCATGAGATGAAGGGTCTGATGCGATGAGCGACCAGGTATCCGGCGAGAACCTGCCTGCGACGCCCGAGGCCGCCGAGACCCAGCCGGTCGCGGTGCGCAAGGGCATGTGGAGCGAGGGCACCGGTGACACCTCCGGCTACGGCGGCCTGGTTCGGCCGCTGCCGACGGTGACCGGGTCGACCCCGCCGTTCGGCTCCTACTTCGATGCGATCTACGAGCGCCTGATCGAGCTGGTGCCCGACGGCGTCAGCAAGGTCGTGGTGGATCGTGGCGAGTTCACCGTGTACGTCCCGCGCGAGAAGCTGGTCGAGGTGATGCAGGCCGTGCGCGATGACGCTCACCTGCGCTTCGAGTTCTGCGCCTCGGCCTCCGGTGTGCACTACCCGCACGACACCGATGCCGAACTGCATGTCGTCTATGAGCTGCAGTCGATGACCCACAATCGTCGGCTACGCCTGGAAGTGACCTGTCCCGACACCGATCCGCACGTGCCGAGTTCAGTGGCTGTCTATCCCGCGATGGATTGGCACGAGCGCGAGGCCTGGGACATGTTCGGAATCATCTTCGACGGCCATCCCCATCTGACGCGCATCCTGATGCCGGACGACTGGGTCGGCCATCCGCAACGCAAGGACTACCCGTTGGGCGGGATCCCGATCGAGTTCAAGGGCGCTGTGGTGCAACCGGTGGACGAACGGAGGAGCTACCGATGAAGGAGCAGACCGACTACTACGCCGGAACCGGCGAAGACGCCAGCGAGGGCGCGGTCTACACCGCGATGGGCGGCGACTTCGACGAGATCGCCGCCGATCATGCCTCCCGCGAGGACGAGACGCTGGTCATCAACATGGGCCCGCAGCACCCGT
>DMIX01000131.1 GCA_003451975.1 Propionibacteriaceae bacterium | reverse complement strand
GACTTCAAGATCGTCACGTTGGATGCGTGGTGGAACGTGATGAGTAACCTGGTCCCAGCGGGCTTTTTCGAGGTCTGGAATGGCCTGGGGCATGGGGGGGAAGGGGAGACTTCGATGTGTCTGGCGTTGTTCCCCGACCTGGTTGACGTTTCCAAGGCCGCCGGTGTGGTGCCGACACTGCCGCCGTACGTGGACGTCAAATGGACGTTCGACGAGCTGACGAATACGGGTGCTTCCGGAGATCCGACCAAGGCGACGTTGGAGAAAGGCCGGAAAATGAAGGAAGCCCTGGTCGATGCGATCGTCAAGGTGCTGGGCGACTTGGAGAAGAACGGCTGGGACTATCGCTCGGCCGAGGTCAAGTAGGGAACGCGTGAGGAGCGGTGTTGGCCGATGAATCGCGCCCGTGTGGTGGCATGGCGGCGCAATGAGTCGCGGAGGACGGTCCGCGGCGGGATGATCGAAGGAGATGGCGGCAGAATGGAACCCGAGAAGCGCAGAAAGTGGCCGCTGCTCGATCCGCAGTTTGGGGTCTGGGGCGTGCGTGACTATTACACGTTGTTGGAAGAGATGGCGAGAGAAGGCGCCAAGATCAATGCAGGGTACATCCTGATGATTCTGACCGCTGCGTTGCTCGCGACTGGTGGTTTGTTGATCAACAGTGCTGCTGTCATCATCGGGGCGATGTGTGTCGCACCGTTTCTTTCCCCGTCGCGGTCAGTGTGCCTGGGCGGTCTGTTTGGGAACCGGAACGTTTTCTGGGGCGGCTTGCTGAAGCAAACGTTCGGGTTGTTCTTTGTTGGAACGACGAGTGCTTATCTCATCACGGTGGCTTTGCATCACTGGCTGCCCGGTGTCGAAGTCACCAGCGAAGTCTTGTTGCGTGCGATGCCGACGACCAAAGACGTGGTGCTCACCGTATTGATCGCGATCGGCGCTGGTGCTGCGCCTCACTTGCGCTCACGGCGGATCCGCGTATCGTAGCCAAGCCCTGGGGGCAGGTGATCGATGCGATGATTGGTGTGGAGATCGCGATCTCGCTGTTGCCGCCTGCTTCGGTGATCGGAATCGGGTTCGCACTGGAACGCCCGGAGATCAGTCTCAATGCGTTCTGGTTACTCATCGTCAATGTCGTGTGCCTCGATTTCGTCGGCAGTACGTTGATGATGGTCCTGTGTGGTATGCACCCGCGCTACGTCGCGGTGGAGAAGTCGATCCGCAAAAGCGTGCGCGAGACGATCCAGGGCGCGTTGCCCGGTGGGACGGCGGCGGTGACAGCGAGCGTCGCGCTGCTCAGCGAGAACACGGCGGACGTGTACGCCACCGTCCAATATCCCGCCGGGTCGCCCGTACCGGATGATCTCGCCGAAACCGTCGCGAAGAAGATCCACCAGCAGACCGGATATCACAACAAGTTCGTGGTGGACATGATCCCTTCGCAGCTCTATTCGTTGTCGCCGGTGGAAAGCGTGGCATACGTCAAGACGCGCTGGTACCGGCCGAACGTCGACAACCTGTGACCTACCTGGCTGCGTCTGGGAACACTGGAATGCGGATGCAAGCGGCGTGCCGGAGATGGGTTCGTGCGGTCGACCGAACACTCACTGAAACAGAGAAGGAGATAGATTATTCATGGCAGGAAACGAGAGACATCTGGCGGGCAAGAGCGTGTGGGTGACCGGTTCTTCGCGAGGGATCGGACGGGTCGTGGCGGAGCATCTGGCGCGCCTGGGGGCCAGGGTTGCCGTGCACGGCACGACGCCGCATTCCACGCGTGCGTTCAACGAGGCCGAGTCACTGGCCGCCGTCGCGGAAGCGATTGCCGCCCGGCAGGGCGTGGAAACACTCGCGGTCCATGGGGATCTGTCACAGGAGCAGGAAGTGAAGCGCGTCGTCGCGGAGGTCCGTGACCGGTTCGGTGGAATCGATATCCTGGTGAACTGTGCCGGAGGCGATATCGGCGCGGAAGGAACGGGCACGGTGGGGGCCGGACGCCCGGACCGTAACGATGCCCTGCATATCTCTGCGCGCGACCTGGTGTCGGTGCTCGACCGCAACCTGATGACCTGTATCTGGACGTGCCGCGAGGTCGCTCCGGAGATGATCGAGCGGCGGGCAGGACACATCGTCAATTTCGGTAGCGTCGCGGGTCTGGTCGGCGCCGAAGAAGGTGCGATTTACGCGACGGCGAAGGCAGCGGTCACGGAGTATTCGCGGTGCCTTGCCGCGCAATTGCGTCCGCACAACGTCACGGTGAACGTTGTCGCGCCGGGCACGATCGTGACCGCGCGGATCGTCGCCAGCCGGCAGGTGGACATGGGGCGGCTCGACGAGGCAGGGCGGTTGGACCGTTACGGTCAGCCCATCGAGATCGCGCGCGCGGTGGCGTTTCTCGTCTCGGACGATAACACGTATATCACCGGGCAAGTGCTGCGCGTGGACGGTGGTGACCAACTTTGGCCCGCGTGATCGATGGGCAACGCGCCCCGGCACGTGCCGGCTGATTCTGACAAATACAGATGCGAGACGGAGCGCTCACATCCGCTATGACACAGATCGGTTGAATGTTTGTGGGCCGCTGCGCAGCGGGAAGAGCAGCCGGACAGTTGTCCCCTTACCGATCTCACTGTTCAGAAAGATGGCTCCTTTGTGCGTCTGCACGATGCCTGAGACCATGGACATGCCCAGCCCATGCCCTACGGCCTTTGTCGTGAAAAAGGGATCGAACAGACGATGCTGTGTTTCCGCGTTCATCCCACAGCCGGTGTCACTCACCTCCAGGTATGCAAATTGGCCCGCTGCGGGTTTGTCCGGCAGCCTGCTCTCGTTGAGGCGTTCGCTGGAGTATGCCTCCAGCCCGCTGCGTAACGTGATCGTTCCCAAGTTCTCGCCGATTGCATCCGTCGCATTCTCGATGAGATTGAGTATCACTTGAATGACCTGACTGGGATCGATCAGAATGTCCGGAATACTGCTGTCCAGGTGTAGTTCGAGAGTCGTTGTTTCGTTGAGGGGCGACTTGAGCAGTTCGATGTTCTGGTTAATCAGATCGTTTATATTGGTGCTACGTGGTGCGATGTGGGCATTTCCCGAGTAGGCCATTACCTGACGGGTGAGTGCGATCAATGCCTGTGAGGCCTTCGCGGCCTGTTTGATGCTTGCGTAGGCGGCGGAATTTGCGGGGAGATCGCTCAAGGCAAGGTCCAGGTTGCCCATCACGGCAGTCATCAGGTTGTTGTAGTGGTGGGCGATGCCGCCGGCCATCACGCCCAGGCTCTCCAGCCGGCGGGCGTCCTGGAGTTGCCGTTCGATTGCCAATCTGGTTTCGTCCAGATGGCGATGGTCGATGGCGGCCCCCAGCGTGTTGGCGGCGACGCTCAACACGACCTGTTCGGCGTCTGTCCATTCGCGCTCGGCACGAATGGCATCGAAGCCGACGAATCCCCAGAAACGATCATGCAGGGTGATGGGCAAGATCAGGATACTGCGGACCGCATACGGTTCCAGCTGGGTGCGCTCCTGCGCGGGAAGATCGCGGACATGGCCGAGGACAGGT
>DMIX01000421.1 GCA_003451975.1 Propionibacteriaceae bacterium | reverse complement strand
AGGTAGATCTCGCGGGCTCCCCGGGAATACATCTCCGGCGGCAGCGGCAGTGAGTTGGTCACCACCGTTAGGCCGCGCTTTGCTGAGAGGTGTTTGGCCAGCGCGAGGGTGGTGGTGCCGCCGTTGATGACAACGCTTTGGCCCTCTTCGATGTGGGCGACCGCTGCTCGGGCGATCGCATCCTTGGCGTCGGCGTTGGCGTGAATACGTTTGAAGAAGGGGATCACCGCATTGAGGCGATCCTCCTGGGTGATGGTCACGCCGCCATGGGTACGATCCACCGACCCCTGGGTTGCCAACGTTTCAACATCGCGGCGAACGGTGTCGTCCGAGACTCCGAACTCGGTGGCCAACTCGACGATCGAGGCCTGGCCTCGATCGCGCAAGAACTCAAGGATCTCCGCGCGACGTCGGGCGGGGTACAGGTTCTCCTTGCTCACATTCCCTCCAAGGATGCGGATTTCTGCGTCTATCGTGCCACTGAGTGCGCAAAGATGGCAAGAGTCCGCGGATGTTATCGGTCTGTGACGGCAGAAAACCGCAAAAATCCTTGACTGGCCGAGGAAGTCGGCGTGATCATGGTGCGCAAAGGTGTTGCCGCGAGTTCCAGAGCGGAGTGTCCGCTGTACGGCACACCACGCACGACAAGGGAGTGAGATGCGCAAAAAGTACTTGGCGGGAATCGCTGTGATGGCAGCGGCCGCCCTTGCTATGACTGGTTGCTCCGGCGGCGGGACCACCCCGTCGGCCGGGGGAGATGTGACCCTCGAGTTCGCTCAGTGGTGGGAGCCGGAGCTTCCGGCCGACTCGCTGCGCGGACTGATGGATCAGTTCGAGGCTGAGAACCCCGGAATCAAGGTCAAGTTGATTTCTGGGCCCTACGAATCCACCAAACAACAGGTCGTTGCTGGCGCCGCTGCCGGCACGATGTCTGATGTGGTCGGTCTCGACGGGGCCTGGGTCAGTGACTTTGTGAAGCAGGGTTCGCTGGCGAACCTTTCTGACCTGATGAAGTCGGCCAACTACGACGAGAGTCAGTTGGCTGCTCAGGTGAAGCTCGACGGTTCGACCTACATGATCCCGGTGGCGAACTTCGTCTACCCGATGTTCGTCAACGAGGATCTTCTCAAGGCCGCAAAGGTGTCTGCAGTGCCGAGCAATCGCACCGAGTTCGCTGCTGCAGCCGCTGCGATCACCAAGACCGGCAAGGCCTCCGGGTGGGTGCTCCCGCTCGATGCCGCGACGGCGAACGGCGTCCAGAACGACGTGATGAGCTGGGTGTGGGCATCGGGTGGCTCGATGTTGAAGGACGGTCAGCCGTACCTGGCCGGCAACAGCGAGGTCAAGGACGTCATGACCTTCATCAAGGGCATGTACGACTCCGGCTCGATCGCCAAGGGCACCTTCACCATGAAGGAGCAGGACAAGGTCAACGAGTTCACCAACGGCCGAGTCGGCATGATGATCGACTCGCTGGCTCACGTGAATCTGATCCGCGATGAGAACAAGGATCTGAACTTCTCCGTGGCCGCCATTCCGGCAGCCGATGGCTACTCCGGCAAGCGCGGCATGCCCTACGCCTCCTGGGGCATCGGCGTCGCCGCCAACAGCGAGCACCAGGCTGAGGCCTTCAAGCTGGTTTCGTTCCTGATGGGCACCGACGTCAACGCGACGCTGTGCGACTCGGCCCATGCCTTCCCGGGCAATACCCAGGCTGTTCCGGACTTCGTCAATGCCGACCCGATCTTCAAGCAGGCCTTCGAGATCTACCAAGCCGGTACTCCCACCAACGAGTTTGTCGGCTTGCCTGTCGCCGAAGACCTGATGCGGTCCTTCGACGAGCAGTTCCAGAAGTACCTAGCTGGCAAGCAAAGCGCCGATGAAGCGCTGACGGCCAGTCAGAGCGCCTGGGAGACGGCCTTCAACGGCTGATTCCAGCAGGCACCGGAGTGGGAGCCGCACCGCCCTTCGGCGGCTCCCACTCCACAATCGAAAGGAGGTGGTCAACGGTGACCAGCGCAGTGCTGCCGGACGCAGAAGCGCAACAGCTCGGTTCGCCCGAGCCGCGTCCCGGGGCAATCAGAAAACCCAAGAAGACATTCGTCCCCTACGGCTACCTCACCCCCACCATGGTGCTGTTGACGATCCTCATGGTGATCCCGATCGTGATGGTCATCGGCTACTCGCTGATGGACAACGTGATCATGAAGAAGAACCCCCAGTTCGTCGGCTTCAAGCACTACAGCGACATTCTGACTAGCGAGTCCTTCTGGTCGGCTGTCAGCAACACCTTGTTCTTCACCGGTGTCAGTGTGATCGCCCACCTGATCATCGGCTTGGCCTTCGCCATGATGCTGAACACTAATCTGCTGGGGAACCGCACCAAGGCCCTGTTCCGCACCATCTACGTGCTGCCGTGGCTGTTCACCGTGGCGATCATCGCCGTGCTGTGGCGGCTGCTCCTCGACCCCAACGGTGTCATCAACTACCTACTGACGGCCACCAACCTCACCAGCACCCAGGTGGAGTGGCTTTCGCAGCCGGAAACCGCACTGTTCGCGGTCACCTTCATCAACATCTGGTCGGGCTATCCGTTCTACATGGTCAGCCTGTTGGCCGGGTTGCAGGGCATCCCCACCG
>DMIX01000046.1 GCA_003451975.1 Propionibacteriaceae bacterium | reverse complement strand
ATATTGATCTCCTCGGTTCGCTTTCCGATGAATGCCGCCGGATCGCCGTCCCGCTGGACACCGCCGCAGTCGAGGCCGAAACCGAGAAACTGCGCACCCTGATGGAGTCCCATCAGTCCCACCGTCCGCGTTACGCGTTGGCGAAGTAGTTCGCTTTCCCACACCACGATGCCGCCTCCCTTACTCGGGAGGCGGCATCGTGGTCGTTGGGCGAGGGTGCTGCCTTGGGCGGCACGCGGAGGTGAGCCGGTAGGGGTCTAAGATCGAAACTCGGAGTGTCGGGAAGCCTGGTCGACCATCCTGCGGGTGCAACGGCACCACGGATGCTGACGATGGGAGAGCTCCGTGACCACGAGGCCGTCGGAATCCACTGCGACGATGCGCGAAGGAGCCTGCCATGCACGCCCATGAGATCGCCGAACCCTATCCGGTCATCCAGGCCGAGACCTCAGCTTTGGATGCCGCTCGAATGATTGCTCGAGAGCGCCGTCCGGGTTTGGTGGTGATCGGCCGCGATGGTGCCCCGTCGGCGGTGTTGTCGGCGTCCCAGGTGGTGCAGTTCATGGTTCCCGACTATGTGCAGGACGATCCGAACCTGGCCGGTGTGATGGGCGAGGAGCCGTCGGCCAAGATCGCCGAACGGCTGCAGCGCGCCACAGTCGCCTCGTTGTTGCCCAGGGAACCTGACGAACTGCCGGTGCTCAACAGCGACGACACGGTGCTGGAGGTGGCTGCGATCATGGCGCGGCTGAGCAGCCCCCTGGCCGTCGTCATGGACGGCGGCGAGATTCTCGGTGTGATCACCGCCAGTCGCCTCTTGGAGACGGTCTTGGGTGATTCGCAGTGATGATCTTCGCCATCGTCGTCTTCAGCATCGTCTATGTGCTGATCGCGAGCGAGAAGGTCAATCGAGTGGCCGCAGCGTTGGCAGGTGCCGGAGTCATTCTGGCTGTGGGCACCGTGACCACCGAGGACGCCTTCTATTCCACCGAGACCGGGATCGACTGGAATGTCATCTTCCTGCTGTTCGGCATGATGGTGATCGTCGGGGTCCTGAAGTTGACCGGTGTGTTCGAGTACGTGGCGATCTGGGCTACCAAGAAGGCGCAGGGCCGTCCCTTTCGTGTGATGGCGCTGTTGTCGTTGATCACTGCGGTGGCCTCAGCCGGTTTGGACAATGTCACCACGGTGTTGTTGATCGCGCCGGTGACTTTGCTGGTTTGCGAGCGCATCGGTGTGCGTCCGATTCCGTTCCTCATTGCGGAGGCGTTGGCGTCCAACATCGGCGGTACCGCCACCTTGGTCGGTGACCCACCCAACCTGATCGTGGCCAGCAAATCCCGGTTGGGCTTCAATGACTTTCTGATCAACCTTGGTCCGCTCGTGATCGTATTGCTGATCGTCTTCGTTGCGCTGTCGCGGCTGCTGTTCCGCAAGGACTTCGAAGCAGACCCTGAGCAGGTCGCCCAGGTCATGACGTTGGACGAGAAAGAGGCCATTCGAGATCGTCCGCTGCTGGTGAAGAGCCTGATCGTATTGGCCCTGGTGCTGGTTGGTTTCACCCTTCACAGCGTGCTGCACATCGAGCCTTCAGTGGTGGCACTACTGGGGGCCGGAATCTTGATCGCGATCAGTGGGCTGCGTCCCAAGACCTATCTGGCCGATGTGGAGTGGGAGACACTGTTGTTCTTTGCAGGCCTGTTCATCCTGGTCGGTTCGCTGGTGAAAGTCGGGGTCATCGATCAGCTCGCGACCCTGCTGGTGGAGGCCACTAACAACAGCGTTCCGACCGCCATGATGGTGCTGCTCTGGGGCTCGGCGACGCTGTCGGCAATCGTGGACAACATCCCGTTCGTAGCCACAATGACGCCCGTGGTGTCGGAACTGGTTGCACCCGGGGGTCAGTACGCCGGTGAGGACGGCCTGTGGTGGGCTCTGGTGCTCGGTGCCGACCTCGGTGGCAATGCCACCGCAATCGGAGCCAGCGCCAATGTCGTGGTCGCCGGAATCGCCAAACGCAATGGCCACCCGATCTCATTCTGGGAGTTCACCCGCTACGGCTTGGTCGTCGCCGTGGTGACTTTGGCGATCGCCACCCCGTACTTGTTGCTGCGTTACTGAGGCCCTGCCGCTGGGCGCCGGTTCACCGGGTGTAGACCTCTTTGCCTGCTACGAAGGTTTGCAGGACCGAGGTTTGTGCAATCGCGTCGGAGGCCACCGCGAGCGGGTCGACATCGAGGTGCACCAGGTCGGCGAACTTACCGACCTCGATGGTTCCGGCCACATCGTCGCTGTGGGTCTGCCAGGCGGCGTCGATGGTCTTGGCGCGCAGTGCCTCCGAAGCTGAGACCCGCTCTGCGGCGTTGATCACCTGACCGCTGCCACGGGTGCGGCGGGTGACGGCGGTCTGTATCTCGCGGAACGGCAGGAAGTCGGTCACCGTGTAGTCGCTGTGCATGCTGACCCTCAGGCCACGGGCCCGGGCGCTGGCGAAGGGATCGAGCAGAGCGGTCTTGTCTGGTCCCATGATGTTCTCGACGAAGGCGTCGCCCCAGAAGTAGATATGGTTCATCAGGAAGGACGGTGAGACGCCGAGTTCGGCCATCTGGTCCAACTGCTCAGGGTGAGTGAAGGAGCAGTGCTCGATACGGTGCCGCAGTTGCAGGCCGGAGCTTCCGTCCAGGACCGCTCGGTAGGCAGCCAGGGCTTGGTCGATTTCGCCGTCTCCATTGGCATGAACCATGATCGGCCACCCCAGGCTATGGGCTCGCCGCATGCGTTCGGTGAGGGAAGCTGTGTCGTAATTCGGGCTTCCACGAAAATCTCGCCCGAGATAGTTCTCGCGCTGATAGCCAGTGCGGCCCTGGTTGGAACCGTCCGCCACGAATTTCCAGGCAGTGGCACGACAGAGGTCGTCACCGGCGAAAGGCGTCAGCCCATTGCTCAGGATTTCATCAGCGACCGTGTCGAGGATCGCGTAGCCCACACGTCCGGTGAAATCTGCCTGATGGAATAGCCCGACCTCGGCTGCGCCCAGTACTCCGCCGGTGGTGGCGTCCTGGGTGCGGGTATAGCCGGCAGCCAGTGCATTGCGGTTGATTCGCACCAGATTGTTCACCAGGTACTCCGTGGTGGGTTGGGGCAGGGCGGCCAGCAGGGATTCCATGGCGGCCAACTCACCCACCACGCCGGTGAGGTGCCCGTCGTGGCGGCCGTAGAACCCGCCGACCGGATCGGGGGTGTCGTCGTCGATACCGGCGCGGGTCAGCGCGACAGTGTTGACGTAGAGGAAGTGCATGGAGGCATTCATGACCAGGACGGGACGGTCCGGGACCGCTGCATCGAGAATCGCCCGCGTGAGGTCGGGCTCGCCGGGAAGCAGGCTGGGGTCGAAGAGTTGGCCGAGAACCCAGTCTTCGATGACCGGTTCGGCCGCGGTGAGCTTGGCGACGATGTCGTCGATGCCGGCACCATCACGAGTGGAGCAGTCGACCCAGTCCAAGGTGAGCGCTGAACCCCAGTAGTGCATATGGGGCTCGATGAGACCGGGGTAGATCGTCCCGTCTCCGGCATCGACCAGGGTCGTCGACGCTGAGATGACTCCCTCCAACTCGGCGCGGGAGCCGACGGCGATGATGCGGCCATCACGGACGCCGATGGCCTCCGCCAGTGGCTGCGCTGGGTTCAGAGTGTGAATGCGGCCGGTGATCAGGATCTCCGCGGGGCCGGTGGGCACCGCCGATGATCGCCGGATCGGCTCCGGTGCTTTCGGCTGTGGAGCCTCGATTCGCGCCCAGGCGGCCAGCGGTGAGGCGGCGCCGCAGCTGCAGGTCGGATGATGAGCTTCGAGCATACGCATGGTGACGTCCTCTCCTGGCCCGCGGCGGATGACTCGGATGGGCCCAGGTCGCGTGCCCGGAATTCATCGTTGCATGATGTTGCCGCTCGCGTTGTGATTCCGAAGTGAACGCTCCCGAACTCAGTCGATAGCCGCCGTTGTGGCGCGCAGTCGACGCTCGTGCAGCACCCACGGCAGGTAGAGCAGCGTCCACAACGCCAGCAGCAGCACGGCCAGCACCGGTATGTAGAAGGGCCCTGCCAGGGCGCTGATGGGTTCCAGTGGCGAGCCGGGCGAGGCCGCATTCAAGAACCAGAAGTTGGTGCCCAGGGTTTGGTTGACCACGGCGGCCAGACCGGCGAAGACCGCCACCATGATCACGACTCGCCACAGATTGCGAACCTGGGGAACCAAGTCGCCCCCGGCGACCCGCATGGTCACATAGCCCACGATCAGGGCATGGATGGTGAAGCTCTGCCAGGTGAAGACGTTGAGGATCGGACGGGTCGCCCAGTCCGGAAAGAGGTCGGCGGCCAGCGCGCCCCACCAGCCCAGGGCGTATAGGTACTCGCTGGTCCACCGGTTGGTGCGCAGGGCATCGATGAAGAGCGCGAAGGTGGCGATTCCGCACAGGTGCAGTGGCAGGATCTCCGGGCTGTAGGTCTGCATCACCAGATAGGTGAGCTGCCGCACCACCTCCAGCATCAGGGTCGACCAGGCGATCGTGAGCTGAATGCGTCGTCGGCGCGCAGCATCAGCGGCTCGGTAAGTCATTACCAGGGCGGCGATGGCGACGGCGAGCGCGCCGAGTACCCCGAAATGGATAGCGGAGAAGCTCCCGAAGCCAACCCCGGAGGGCACGGGTTGGTTCTGAGGGACGAACAGATAGTCCCAACTCCAGATCACGCGAGCCGCCACGAACAGTGTGAGCTCTCAGTGAGATCCGTTGGTGTCACGGGCACATTGTGCAGTCCGGACAGTTCGTTCGCCACCTATTCAGCCGATCCGTGTCGTTGTGGCTCAGGCGAAACCCCACGAACAGGTGGTGACGTCGTGGCCAAAGGCGAGCCAGGACGGTAGGTCCGCGGTGAATTCCGTGCGGGTGTTGGGCCCTAACGCTCGCCAGTCCACTGTGGTGGAGACCTCTGGTTCGTACTTGTTC
>DMIX01000378.1 GCA_003451975.1 Propionibacteriaceae bacterium | reverse complement strand
TCCGCGGAATCCGAGATCCTCCGGCAGCGGTGAGAAGTCCCCTTCGAACAACAACTCCTGCTCGGCATGAAGACTGCCCGGGTGAGTCTCGGGAGCATTCATCGGTCGACCCCTTCTTCGGACGCGTGAATCACGTCGGTGCGATTAAGACGGTAATCCGCCGCCATCAGCGTGGTCAACGACACGCCGCGGGGTCGAGGTCAGCGGTGCCGACTCTGAAGTCGAGCCTCAGGGTTTGTCCTCACCGGTGAAGTCCTCGGGGGTGACCGAATCCAAGAACTCCAAGAACCGCTCAACCTCGTCCTCGGCCTGCTCGGGAGCCGGCTGCGATGCGGCTTCAGCGGCGACGCCCCACTCGGCCAGCACCTCGTCCCGACAGCGGATCGGCCGCCCGGCGCGCATCGCCAGAGCTATGGCGTCGCTGGCGCGGGCGGGAAGCTTGCGATCGGTGAAAACCAAGTGGGCGTAGAAGGGCCCCTCGTCGCATTCGATGATGTCCGCCGATTCGAACTCGCTGCTGCTCAGCTGTTCCAGCACCGTGGCGGCCAGATCGTGAATCGAGGGTCGCAGTTCGTCGGGATCCTCAGTCACTTCCAGAATCGCCGAAGCTCCCCCGTGGGTCATCCAGATTGGAAGCAGCCGACCTGGTCCGCCGATCTCGGCCAACACCACGACCGGTGGAGTGTCATCGGTGGCCACCCGGATCTCGGCGACCTTCATCTCGATCACGGCCGGTGTCCTATTGCGTCAACTGCGATCGCATGATTGCGGCGTGGGCGTGCAGCACCAACTGCATCACTTCTGCAGGCAGTGCGCGGGCGGCGGGGTTACGCCGCAGGTGCGGTGCGATGGCCTGCTCGATCAGGCCAACCTCTCGCTCGGCAGCCTGCTTCACCACTCTGAGATGCCGGGCGTCCATACCGTAGGTGGCCAGCTTGCGGGCCACCACCGCGACGGTGAGGGCATCGCGTCCGTAGTAGATCGTGCCGCGGCGCGGCACCACGAGCTGATGCTTCTCCAACTCGGTCAGTGCTGCCTCGGTCAGTCCGCTGACCTCCAACAGTTCACGCCGGGTAACTCGAATCGCCCGCCGCGGGGGACGCGGGTGCGGAGTCAGGCTCTCGGCCTGATCAACCACCTCCGCGGCCGCGCTCTGAGCTGCACTGGGCAAGGCGGGCATGCTCTCGCCGCGGTCCATCAGATCCAGGTTGTCGCGGATGACTTTCAACGGCAGATAGTGGTTCTTCTGCATATTGAGGATGTAGCGCAGCCGCTCGATATCGGATTCGGCATAGCGCCGGTATCCCGATGGTGCCCGCTCGGGAGAGATCAACCCCTCCGCTTCCAGGAATCGGATCTTGGAGATGGAGATGTCGTCGAACTCCGGCTTCAACACGGCCAGTACTTGGCCGATGCTGCGCAGTCCCAGAGCCATCGCTATTCGCCCCGAATCATTCCTGCCCGGGGAAGAACACCATGCGGAACTTTCCCACCTGGACCTCATCACCGCGGCGCAATGCGACAGCGCCATCAATGAGGTCTCCATTGACGTAGGTGCCGTTCAGGCTGTTTTCGTCGGCGATCGAGAACTGTCCGTTCTCCCGAGTGATTCGGGCGTGGTGCCGCGATACTGTCACGTCGTCCAAGAAGACATCGCTGTCGGGGTGACGTCCGGCGGTGGCCACCTCCCCGTCGATCAGGTACCGCGCGCCGGATTGCCCGCCGCGCAACACCAGCAGCAGAGCCGAACCGACCGGCAACGCTTCGATCGCGGCGGCGTCTTCGGCGTCGAGTTCTTCGGGATCGAACTCCTCGATCACCGGTGAGATGACTCGAGTGGTGTCACCGGTGTGCTTGGCAAGGTTATGGCCACATTGAGGACAAAAATTCGCGTCTTCCAGCAGTTCGTGGCCGCAAGCGGGACAGGTCTTCATTCACAGCCACCTTTCAGATGTGGCCCGCAGCAGCAAACCGCCGGGCACTGGTCCAGATTGACCTTCACCCTATCCCGAGACCAGTTCGCTGTACGCGTCCGCGCTGAGAAGTTGCGCAACCTGATCAGGATCGGCGACATCCAGTTCGAACAACCAGCCCTCACCGTAGGGATCGGAGTTGATGGTCTCGGGGGAATCAGTCAGGGCCTCGTTGACGGCGGTAATCACACCAGCAACCGGGGTATAGACGCCCGAGACGTCCTTGGTCGATTCGACTTCGGCGCAGGCGTCGTCAGCGGCGACTTCTTCGCCGACTTGCGGCAACGACACAAAGACCACGTCGCCGAGTTCGGAGGCCGCATAGCTGGTGATGCCCACTCGAATGGCATTTCCGGCGCCGCGCCGGACCCACTCATGCTTGCTGGTGTACAGCAGATCGTCTGGGAACAACGTGATACTCCTTGTTGGCGACCCCGAGATTCGAGGTTGAGTTCATCAGCGATACCCTACCTGCCTTTGGTGCCCTCGCCGCGATCAGGCGCGCGCGGGTCAGGGGTGATCACTGGCTTGAGCCGGCGCTCTCCCCGCCCGCCGGAATCTCTCGGGGAAACCGGCGAATCACTTCGGCACCCTGTCCCAGATAGAGCAGCCCCGACCACCAGTAGAGCGCGGCCCCCCAGATGGCGCATGCCCAGCCGACGACCTTGGCCATCTCGGCCCAGAAGCCAGTACCTCCGTTGCCCAACAGCACCAGCGGGAACGCGTAGAGCAGCGCGAAGGTCGCTGCTTTGCCCAGGAAATGCACCGGCAGACTGGAGAATCCGCGACGTCGCAGCGCTGGCCAGATCGTGGTCGCCATCACCACATCCCTGGCGGCGAGCAATGCCACCAGCCACCACGGCACCATGTCGCGCATGGCAAGTCCGATCAAGGTGGCCAGGATGTAGAGCCGGTCGGCCAGCGGATCCAGTACCTGTCCCAACCGGGAGCGCTGGTGCCATCGCCGCGCCAACTGACCGTCCAACCAGTCCGTGGCGCCGCCGATCGCCAACACCGCCACCGCCCACAGATCGGCTTCGCGGGCGAGCAACAACCACAAGAAGATCGGGATGCCCGCCAACCGAATGAAGCTGAGCACGTTCGGGACCGTCAACACCCGATCGGTGTCGTAGGGCTCGGCGCTCATGAGCATCAGCCTAGCGAGCCGTCGAAATGGGTCCGCCAGGCCTTACTGAGCAGCTGCTGAGTCTGGCCGAGCAACTGCGGAATAGCGCGGGTCTGGGCGATCACCGGCAGGAAGTTCGCGTCACCGGCCCAACGCGGCACGACATGCTGGTGCAGGTGGGCAGCGATACCAGCGCCGGCGACGGCACCCTGATTGATGCCCAAGTTGAAGCCGTCCGGCGCCGACACCTCGCGCAGCACCGTCATGGCAATGGCGGCGAGCGCGCCGATTTCGTCGCGCTCGGCCGCGGTCGCCTCGGTCCAGTCCGCGATGTGGCGGTAGGGACAGATCAAGACATGACCCGGCGAGTATGGAAAGAGGTTCAGCACCACGTAGGCGTTCTCGCCGCGGTGCACGATCAAGCCTTCGGCATCGCTCAGACCCGGTGCGCGGCAGAACGGGCAGGCCTGTTCGGTGGCATCGACCGGTTTGGCCTCACCCGAGATATAGGCCATTCGGTGCGGTGTCCACAGCCGTTCGAAGGCGTCGGGAACGCCGACGAAGCTGTTGGCATCTTCAAGAAAAGGGGTGGGTGTGTTCATGGCGGTCACTGGCGCGGTGGCCGCGTGGCGGTCACCAACTCCTCGATGGCTGCATCCACTGACACACCATTGTTCTGGCTGCCGTCGCGGTAGCGGAAGCTCACCGCACCTGCAGACACATCGGCCTCGCCTGCGATCAACATGAACGGAACCTTCTGGGTCTGAGCGTTGCGGATCTTCTTTCCAAAGCGGTCGTCACTGGTGTCCACCGACACCCGGACGCCGGCTGCGGTGAGCCGGTTGGCGACGTCGCGCAGGTATCCCTCGAACTCCTCGGCCACCGGAATGCAGACCACCTGAACCGGGGCAAGCCAGGCCGGGAACGCACCTGCATAATGCTCGGTGAGCACGCCGATGAACCGCTCGATCGATCCGAACTTCGCCGAGTGGATCATCACCGGCTCGGCAGGATGGCCGTCGGGACCGGTGTAGGTCAGGCCGAATCGGGACGGCTGGTTGAAGTCGTACTGGATCGTCGACATCTGCCACGAACGTCCGATGGCATCTTTGGCCTGCACCGAGATCTTCGGGCCGTAGTAGGCCGCTCCCCCGGGGTCCGGTACCAACTCCAGCCCGGAGTCGCGTCCGACCTGCTCCAGAACCGCAGTCGCCTTCTCCCACTGTTCATCGGAACCGATGAATTTGGTGGATTTTGCACCCTCGGTGTCTCGGGTCGACAATTCCAGGTAGTACTCGGTCAGTCCGAAGTCATCGAGGAGCCCGGTGATGAAGCTCAAGAGGTGTTTGACCTCGTCAGCAGCCTGATCAGCCATCACATAAGAGTGCGAGTCATCCTGGGTGATCATGCGAACCCGGGTGAGGCCCTGCAACACCCCGGATTTTTCATTGCGATACACGGTGCCGAACTCGAA
>DMIX01000176.1 GCA_003451975.1 Propionibacteriaceae bacterium | reverse complement strand
CCGCGTTCGCGGCCGCGATGGAGTAGGCCAAACCTGGCCGCATGTTCGCGCTCCTCGATCTCGTGCGCAGTAGCACATCAGACCTTCCTGATTACCCACACTGGGACAAACTTCGCCACCTCACGCCACCGGACGGGTTCACTTCAACACAGTGGTGGAGTGCCGTACGCACGAGCCGAGCTCAGTCCGCCAGGGAACTACCTCTCCGCCAGGTGTCGGGGGCTCCGTTCACCTACAACCTGACTGACCCGATGCTTCGCCTGATGGATGAGATCAGCAGGCTCGCCAGTGGACAGATCGCCATCGAAGAGCAGGTGACCAATCCAGCCTCGCGGGATCGCTACATCGTGAGTTCCCTCATCGAGGAGGCCATCACCTCCAGCCAACTCGAAGGTGCGGTCACGACTCGAAAAGTGGCAAAAGACATGCTTCGGCAAGGACGACCACCTCGCGATCACAGTGAGCTCATGATCGTCAACAACTACGCGGCCATGAACCGGATCGTCGACATCCGGGATGAACCACTGACGCCCGAACTCGTGAAAGAGATTCATCGGATCGTCGTCGACGGAGCCCTGGCGGACCCCACCGCAGCTGGGCAGGTGCAGACCCCCACCCAGGACCGCGTGTCGGTTTGGAGCACCTCGACCAACGAAGTCGTTCACGAACCGCCCCGCGCTTCTGAGCTTCCCCAACGGCTACAGCAGCTGTGCGACTTTGCCAACGGAGACGACGCGCGAGGCTACCTGCCGCCGTTGCTACGCGCACTCGCCGTCCATTTCATGACCGGCTACGACCACTACTTCGTCGACGGGAACGGGCGGACGGCGCGCGCCCTGTTCTATTGGTCCATGCTGCATGAGGGCTTCTGGCTCGCGGAGTTCCTCACGGTGTCGCGAATTCTCCACCGAGCGCCAGCGCAGTACGGACGCTCCTTCCTGCTCACTGAGACCGACGGCGGAGATCTGACGTACTTCCTCCTGTACCACCTGGATGTGATCAGACGCTCCATCGACGATCTTCGCCACCATCTGGAACAGTCCGTGCACGAACTCCGATCGGCGCAAGAGTCCCTGCGAGTGCTACCGACACAGTTCAATCATCGACAGCTCGCCGTTCTCAGCCATGCACTCGAACATCCCGGTTTCAACTACACAGCCGAGTCCCACGCGCATAGCCATCGGGTGACGAACCAAACCGCACGTTCTGATCTTCACGCTCTCACGAAAGCCCAGCTTCTTATCCAGGAGAGACGCGGACGGCAGTATGTCTGGGTGGTGCCTCAGGATCTTCACGAACGGATCGCGTACCTGCAGTAAGTGCAAAACCAACGCAAAATTGAACAAAATTCTTGCAATCGCTGCAGCACAGCAGTCTGTCGCCTACTCCGACAATGCCAGCCGCGCTTCCTGTACTGCCCGTCCCAGTTCGTTCCAGGAGGCGATGAACTTGTCGACGCCTTCGGTTTCGAGCTGGGCGAACACGTCGGGAAGGTCTATGCCAACGGCACTGATCGCGTCGAGTTGGGCTTGGGCAGCCGCACTCTGGCCGTCGATGGATGCCAATACCTCGCCATGATCACCGAAGGCGCGCAGCGTCTTCTCCGGCATGGTGTTCACCACGCCGGGCGCCACCAGGCTGGCCACGTACAGGGTGTCGGAGTAATCGGGGTTCTTGGTTCCCGTGGAGGCCCATAGCGGACGCTGCGCATTGGCTCCCAGCGCAGCCAGCGTGGCAAAGCGAGCGTCGGTGAACACCTCGGTGAAGGCGGCATAGGCCACGATGGCGTTGGCCACGCCGGCACGTCCGACGAGCTCGGTATGTCCAGCCGCCTGCAGCCGGGCGTCCACCTCGGTGTCGATGCGCGAGACGAATAGCGAGGCGACCGAGTGGATCTTCGAAAGGTCGTGCCCGGCTCGTGCGGCGCGTTCCAGCCCGGCGAGGTAGGCATTCATGACTTCGCGGTAGCGCTGGACGGAGAAGATCAGGGTCACATTGACCGAGATGCCGGCGGCGATCGTCTCGGTGATCGCCGGCAGGCCGGCTGCGGTGGCGGGGATCTTGATCAGCACGTTCTCGCGGTCGACCAGCGCGTGGAGTTCGGCGGCTTGGGCGATGGTTGCGGCGGTGTCGTGAGCCAGGCCGGGTTCGACTTCGATGGACACCCGACCGTCTTCGCCGCCGGTGGCCACGTAGATCGGGGCGAACAGGTCGCAGGCGTCGCGCACGTCGGTGGCGCACAGCTCTGTGATCGCCTGTTCGACCGGGGCCGAGGCGAGGCCACGCAGCTGCTTTGCGTAGTCGGCGGAGTCATTCAATGCCGCAGCGAAGATGCTGGGGTTGGTGGTGACGCCGACCACGCTGTCCTGGGCGATCAACTCAGCCAATCCGCCGCTGGTGAGGCGCTTGCGAGAGAGATCATCCAGCCAGATCGACACACCGGCATCACTGAGAGCTCGTAGTCGTTGGTTCATGCTTCGAACCTACCCCGGGCTCGTCGCAGGACGAGTGGGTAGTTGGGCTGATCGGTGCGGCGGTTTCGAGACGCTCGCTGCGCTCGCTCCTCAACCAGCCGGAGGCAGATCGCACCACCCAAAACCAACAGGCCACCGCAGAGCCGCCCCGGTTCCAGCGGTTTCGAGACGCTCGCTCCCCAACCAGCCGAGAAAAGGGACCTGCGCCGCCGCTATCCACACTGCGGCCTGTGTCTGACCACGACCCGGGTCCCTCGCCGGCTGGTTGAGGAGGCCGCGCAGCGGCCGTCTCGAAACCGCCGACACTGCGCTTAGAAGACCCCCGCCTCAGCGGTCCTCGAAAGCCCGCACAAAGACCGGCTCGGCGGCCGTCGAGGCCGCGGCGTCGTAGCGATACCCGGCGGCGGTGAACTCGGCGAGCTTCCTGGGACTGCGCGCCCGGTTGAGAATCAGCCAGGACGCCAGCTCACCTCGAGCGTGTTTAGCGTAGTAAGACAGCACTTTTCGCCGTCCGCGGGCGTCCGTGTCCTCGAACCGAGGACTGATCACCCGACCATTGAGGCCCTCCGGTTGGATAGCAGCGAAGTACTCCTTCGAAGCCAGGTTGATGACCGTCGCGGAGCCAGGCGAGGCGGCCAGGTCGGCGGCGAGCAGCTCGGTGATGCGATCACCCCACCAGTGGTACAGGTCAGGGCCGCGCTCGGTGGCCAGCTTGGTGCCCATCTCCAACCGGTAGGCCAGCATCACATCCAGCGGACGCAGCACTCCGTAGAGCCCCGACAGGATGCGCAGCGTCTTCTGCGCCTCGGTGAAGTCTGCGGTGCTGAAGCGTTGGCGAGCATTCAAGCCCTGGTAGGCGTCGCCGTTGAACCCGAGGACGGCGACGCGGGTGGCTTGTTTCGGTAGTGGCACGGTGAAGTCGGCCCATCGTTGCGCATTGAGCGCGGCCAGTTCGTCGGAAATGCCCGACAGGTTCGCAAGTTCTGCCACCGACTTGGTCTTCATCACTGCGGCGAGCTGATCGGCTTGATCGAGCAAACGCGGCTCGGTCGTTGCAGTGCGCGGCACCGGAGTATCGAAATCCAGCACCTTGGCCGGTGAAAGCATAATCAGCACAGTGTGAGCCTAGAGGGGCGCCTGCTTACCCTTCGACAAGCTCAGGGAACGGGCCTACAAGCTCAGGGAACGGATTGTTCGTCAGGTTCCACCACCCGCTGGCTGAACGGGTCGAAGCCCCCGCGTCATACCCCGCCCGGTATCGGGAATGATCCGGTACGTTCGGTGGTTGCACGTAGGCGACAAACGCACCACAGTTGGCACTGTTCGAGCACCGTTGGAAGAGGATCCCCATGACCGACCCCCGTGACGTCATCATCATTGGCTCCGGCCCGTCCGGTTTCACCGCCGCGATCTACACCGCCCGCGCCGGTTTGAAGCCCCTCATGTTCGAGGGCGCCATCGCTGCTGGCGGTGCTCTGATGAATACCACCGAAGTAGAGAACTTCCCAGGCTTCACCGACGGAGTCATGGGCCCGGAACTGATGATGAGCATGCGCGGCCAGGCCGAGCGGTTCGGCGCCGAGATCATCACCGACGACGTCACCGCCGTCGAGTTGACCGGCGACATAAAGACCGTCACCGATTCCGAGGGCAACACCTACCAGGCCAAGGCCGTCATCTTGGCGACCGGTTCGGGCTACCGTCGCTTGGGCTTGGCCGATGAGGACCGGTTGTCTGGCCGCGGCGTCTCCTGGTGTGCGACCTGCGACGGCTTCTTCTTCCGCGACAAGGACATTGCCGTGGTCGGTGGTGGCGATTCCGCTTTGGAGGAGGCCACCTTCCTGACTCGCTTCGCGAAGTCGGTCACTCTGATTCACCGCCGTGACGAGCTGCGTGGCTCCAAGATCATGGTCGACCGCGCTCTGGCTGATCCGAAGATCACCGTCGCCTGGAACTCTGTGATCACCGGGCTCACCGGGGAATCTGCCATTGCCGGGGCGGTCCTACAGGACACCGTTACCGGTGAGACTCGTGAACTGCCGATACAGGGCCTGTTCGTGGCTATCGGTCACGATCCGCGCTCGGAGTTGTTCGCCGGCCAGGTCGAGTTGGACGAGGCGGGCTATGTGGTGGTGGATGCCCCCAGCACTCGCACCAATCTTGCTGGCGTCTTCGCCTGCGGCGATTTGGTCGACCACACCTACCGGCAGGCGATCACTGCTGCGGGTACCGGCTGTGCGGCTGCTTTGGACGCCGAGCGTTTCCTGGCGGCATTGTCTGATGAGTCCTCTACGCTGACTGCTGTCTGAACCCACTGCTGAAGGAAGTACCCATGGCTGTCACCGATGTCACCGACGCCACTTTCGCCGACGTCGTCTTGTCCTCATCCACCCCGGTTGTGGTGGACTACTGGGCCGATTGGTGCGCGCCGTGTCGACAACTGTCCCCGATCTTGGACGAACTCGCCGCCGAACTCGGTGACAAGGTCACTTTCGTCAAGATGGACACCAATGTGAACACTCAGATTCCGGTGAGTCAGGGTGTGATGAGCCTGCCGACGGTACAGATCTTCGTGGGTGGCCAGGTCGCGAAACAGTTCGTCGGCGCCAAGCCGAAGTCGGCCTTCATGAAGGCACTCGAAGAGTACCTCTGAGCCGCTGATCAGGGCTGGCCGACGCTTCGTCGGCCAGCCCTGATCCAATTTCAGCCAGCGATGGTCCGACTCATCTTGGCTCGCTTGGAGCCGCTTCCCGCCCACACCAGGCGGTAGGTGGCCTTGTGTGACGCTTTCCAGGTAGCCGCTACTCGGCCCGCAAGGTCGGTCTTGGCGGTGGTCACCTTGGCCCAGTGGTCGCCAACCTTCTTCTCCACGGTCACCACAGCTCCCTTGCCGACACCGGTCCAGTCCTGCTTCTTCGGACGGTAGGCAACGAACCGAGCAGTCGCCGTCCGCTTTTTGCCCGCAGAGCTGACCTGCGCCTGCCGGAAGCGCACGATGGTGCGCACCCACGCCGTTGCGGTCTTCGTTGAGGTGATGGTTCCAGACGCCGGGAAGGTCTCGACCCTCGATGCCGGCGCATAGGTCTGGGAACCGGTCCAGGTTCCCTTCCACGAGGAGAATGTGACCTTGCCGAGCTTGTCACCGCCACACCACTGGAAGGTGGTCGCCATCGTCCCGGTGAGCGCCGTCGCCGTGCCGGTCAGGGTCACCGTGCCGATCTTCGCGTGTTTGGCGTTCCTCACCGTTGCGCTCACACTGAGTTTGCTCAACTGGTCTGCGACGCTCGACGGCACCTGGTAGGCCGCCTTCACCGAGATCGGAACGCACTTGCCACTGCGAATCACCGCAGAGGTCGCCGAGACGCTGGTGAGAGTCGCCGACGGTGCAGCCTGCACCACCGCAGTCTTCTCCGAGGTCGCCGAGGCGGCTTCATAGCCGGTCTTACTCGCGGTCACTTTCAGGGAGAGCTGATGACCGAGGTCAGCGGCCTGAATCACATACGAATCGCTGCTCGCGCCGCTGATCTGGGCGTCATCCCGCAGCCACTGGTAGGCGTAGGAATCGGGTTCTGGCGTCCAATTTCCCTCCCAGGACACCAGCGGCTTGCCGACCTGCGCCGTACCGTAAACCTCCGGCATACCGGGAGTGAACACCGGCGACGAGGCAGCCTCAACGGGTCCGTTGATGCTGCTGGACCTCATGATCATCGGGTCGTCGGAGTCAGCTGCAATGATCGAGATGTACTTGCCGGTCTCACTACTGGTCAGAACATAGGTTGCGCCTTGTGCCAGGTAGGTGCCCGACGAGGTCCCATCAGGATGCACATACCAGGTGTAGACCACGGAGCCCGCGAACCCTGAGCTTGCTGCCGTGAGCGTCTCTCCGACGGTGTAGGTACCCGAGATCGTCGCCGAATACACACCTGCCTGAGCCATGGGCGCCGATGAGGCACTCAAGCCGAACACGAGCCCCACTGATGCCACCACCGCTGCCAACGCGCGCCAGCGGCCAGATCGCTCCTCTGTTTTCACGATAGTCCTCTCTCATCCAGGGGTGATGTTCCACTCCACGTTGGGCAGCATCGCCGTCGCGGAATCCCCGAGGTGCCGACCTTCGGGAACACGGAACGATCCCACTCAAGCACGAGACAATGCTCCACGCGGGGAAATCCTGCGAATCTTTGGCACATTTACACCTCGTGTCGCGGACCGACGAGCAAGCGCCCTAGCCGCGAACTGCCCGTCCGGACACCGCGCCGCCCGCGGGTTCAGGGCCGGCATGGCCCCAGGCACGGAGGAACCGCGAGAACCGTCCCAGCCCACTACGTTCCAGCACGGACTGTCCCAAATCCAGGCGCCACAGTGACTCCCCGGGGGCTTGGGCGAAGCCATTGGCTTTCAGAAACGCCTCCGGAGGTGTCGCGCAACTGCGTTGTCCTCGACCACCGACGGCCACGATTTGGGAGAGTCTCAACCGCACGGCCTCAGCCGCGGCGGCTTGCACCAGCTGACGACCCAGGCCGGTGTGGGAGTCCTCAGCGCGCACCCACAACATCTTGATCTGCGCCACACCATCGGGATGACCAGGAGCCATCGCCAGCACCCCAACCACGGTCTCGCCGCTCATCACCTTGACGCCGCAGCGCTGCCACTGTTCCGCTGCGCGGGTCAGCCAGGCCGTTCCCTCGGGAAGCCGGCGACCGCAGTAGGGGCATGGCAATGCCAGCACTTCCGGCACAGTCAACGGTGAGAGCCTCGGCATCGACTTCCTCTGGTTTTCTTAGTCCGTTCCAAGCCTGCCGGTTTCATCCTAGGCCGAGGTTGTGGAAATCTGGACCGGTGAGTCTGCCCGAGCCGAGCCGCCGCGATACGCGGTTGGACCAATATGTCGATGCCTACGCCGAACGAACCCACGGACTGCAGGTCTCTGCAGTCCGAGCTTTGTTCGCCGTCGCCAATCGGCCCGAGGTGGTCTCTTTGGCCGGCGGCATGCCGAATATCACCGATCTGCCCCGCGAGGCGCTGGGGCAGGCGATGGAGCGACTCGTACGCGAGCGCGGCGTCCAAGCGATGCAATACGGATCGGGCCAGGGCGAGCCCTTCATGCGTGAGCAGATCACCGAGGTCATGGCGCTGGAGGCGATCCACGCCCATGCCGACGACATCGTGGTGACCTGCGGCTCTCAGCAGGCATTGGACCTTGTCACCAGGGTTTTCATCAATCCTGGTGATGTCATCCTCACCGAAGGGCCCAGCTACGTGGGCGCGCTGGGAACCTTCCACGCCTACCAGGCGAAAGTCGTTCACGTCGCCATGGATGACGAGGGCATCGTTCCCCAAGCCCTGGAGCAGGCCATCGTCTCGTTGCGAGCGGCCGGCCAGCAGGTGAAGTTCCTCTATACGATTCCGAATTTCCAGAATCCGACCGGCGTCACCCAGCCAGAGGCACGGCGCAAGGAACTGTTGGAGGTCGCCCAACGCCACAAGCTTCTGATCATCGAGGACAACCCCTACGGTCTGTTGACGATCGAAGGCGCCCCGATGCCGGCCTTGCGGTCAATGGACGCCGACAACGTCATCTACCTTGGATCTTTCTCCAAGACCTTCGCCCCGGGTTTCCGAGTCGGCTGGGTGTTGGCCCCGCACGCGGTGCGCGAGAAGCTGGTCTTGACCCAGGAGGCCGCGACGCTGGCACCGCCGGTCTTCAGCCAGTTCGCCATTTCGACCTATCTGGCCGAGTTCGATTGGAAGGGCCAGATCGACACCTTCCGCGCGATGTACGCCGAACGGCGCGATGCCATGCTGGCCGGTCTGGCCGAGTACATGCCCGAGGGCTCCACCTGGACCACTCCCAACGGCGGCTTTTTCGTCTGGGTCACGCTTCCGGAGGGGATCGACTCGCATGCGATGCTGCCGCGGGCGGTGACCGCCCGGGTTGCCTACACCC
>DMIX01000371.1:11518-14759 GCA_003451975.1 Propionibacteriaceae bacterium | reverse complement strand
GCTGTGGCCGTATTGGGCAGGGGCTTCGGTGGCGCCCAGGGCCAACACCCGGGCTGAGGCGTCCACCAGATCATCGACGACGAAGTCCAGGTGAGCCTGTTGCGGCACCTCCTGGGTGGGCCAGGTGGGCGCACGATATCCGTCGACTTGTTGGAAGCCGATCGTGGTGCTGTGTCCGCTGTTCAACTGCACCCACTCCGGCTCGGTCTGGTCGGCGAGCGGCCAGCCTGTAATCGCAGAGTAGAAGCTGGCCAAGGCGCGAGCATCCGGGCAGTCGATGACGATGATCGGCCAGCGTCCAATGGCGGTAGACATGAACTCAGCCTACGGCGCGGCGCCGTTGCTGGCACCGATTCACCATTCTCGGCGTGGCCCTAGGTGGTCGCCGGATCCTCGGCAGCTGGTGCGACCGCTGGCTCGGAGGTCGGCACCGGAACCGGCTTCACCCGGGCGGTGACGAGCCAGAACAGCGCGGCCACCACCGCCACCGTTGCGATACCGATCAGTCCCATGGGGGCGGCGACCAAGGCGTTGGTGTTGACCAGCACCAGCAGGAATACTCCCGCGAAGCCGTTGAGTCCGCCGTGAATCACCGCTGCGGCCAGCACCGAACCGGTGACTTGGCGGGCGCGCCACAGCAGGAAGGAGGCGGCAATGCACCATGCCATCATGAAGGCCACCCCGAGTACTCGGTAGGAGCCGTAGTTGAAGCCCATCAGGATCAGCGGTGCGTGCCACAGGCCCCACAGCGCGCCGATGATCAGATTGGCCCACACCGCGCCCAGCGGACGCAACTGGTCGGCGAGCCAGCCGCGCCAGCCGTACTCCTCGCCCAAGGCGAACAGGCCGTTGATCGTGAATCCGGCGATCAGGGCCCCGGCGAATGCCAGCCCCAGCGTCCCGGCCAGGCCAGGGGTGCGCGCGGTCAGGGCAGCAACCTGGTCGGAGTCCATGGACGTGCCCGCCAGCGCGAGGGTGTTGGCCACCAGATCGTCGGAGTTGAATAGCAGGGTGCCTGCGCCGTTGATCCCGAGCACATTTCCGGCCAGGTAACTGAACACCGTCATGCCAAGCAGCAGGGTCAACAGCACCGCTGGCGCCACGATCAGGATGCGCTTGAACGATGTCCAAAATCCCTTGCCGAAGGTTCGCCCCATCAGATAGCCCTTACCGGTGCGTTTCTCGATGATGAGGGCAGCCACCATCGGCGCGGGCATGTACAGCAGTGCCAAGATCGCGACGGCGATCGCGGCCATGCCGGTGCCATCGGTACTCGAGAGGTTCCGGTCGCCGAGTAGGTACAGGCCTGCAGCGATGATGCTGACCCAGCCGAACGCGATGGCGTAGAACACCGCGATTCGGCCCCAGTGCGTACGTACCTTCACAGCGTCTTCTTTCACGGGCTCCACGGTAGTGCGCTATCGCTTCGGTGGCGGGATCTTGGTCTTCGCGCCGGGGGAACCTGCCTTCGACCCCGCCTTGGCCGCGGCGAGCTCCCGCCGGGCAGCCTCCTGTTCGGCCTGCATGTCCTCCATGTTGATCGGGCTGCGCAGCAGCAGGAACACCACTACAGCGATGCCCGCCGACCAGTAGGCCGGCGCCCCCAGGATCAGCGGTGCGGTGATCAGGGCCACCATGTCGAATCCGCGCACCAAGTTGAAGATGAGCGTAGGCGGCAGCGCACCCGAGGCGGTGGCCATCATCGGCTGGCCGAAGTCCGGCTTCTTGGCCGTCACCCACCGCACAGCGCCGAACAGGCCTGCGGCCGCAGTGATCATGGCGGCACTCAGGCCGTCGGTCAGGGAGCGGTCGGCACCGGTACTGGCGATGCCGATGAAGGCGGGGGTGGCCGCCAACGCCCACAGCACCGCCATCGCGCCGGGCACGACCATGGCCGCGCCGCGCAACTCACCGGTCTTGAACGGCATCATGCGCGCCAGTCCGCCGGTACGGGTGAGCACCCGCAGGCTGCCCAGGAAGGGCACCAGGGCCGCGGTCAGCGCAAGGCCAGATATCAGCGGGTTGAGCTGGCTCATCCGCAGCGCGTCGGCGGCATAGGGCACCAGCAGACTCATCACCAATCCGATGAAGACTCCCGGTGCACGGGCCAGCCGCTGAGCATCGCGCCAGATCAGCGCGGTCAAGCCCGTGCCGCGACCGTAAGTGGGCTTCACATGGCCTTTGGCTGCCGCCTTGCGCTCCACCAGGATGTCGCGGATCAGGCCGAAGTCGAGCGCGAACATGGCACCCTGCATTCCGGCGACCAGCGATCCGCCCGACACCAGTCGGGCGCGACGGATCAGATCCAGTCGTCGAAGCGCGGCGACGATCATCACCACAGCCACCGCCAGGCCCGCGACCACCAGCGCGTACACCACCGGACGCACCGTCGCTGCGGTCGTGAGCCAGGACGCCGACAGCCAACCGGCAGCCACCGAGATCACGACAAGTCCGGCAGCCAGCGCTGCGGCCGTCCACACCCCTTGCAGCACGGCTAGGACCGTGTCGCGATCGTGGGTTTGCTCGTTGGCAGCGAAGGCCACCATCGCCATCGCCCCCGCACCGGCCGCCGCGGCCCAGGCCGCCACCGAGACCCATTCCATGCCCGAGAGCGCGGCAACCAGGCCGGTGACCAGCACCGGCACCGCCAGGGCCGCAATCAGCGGAATCACCAGGCGACCACGCAGCAGTCGGCTCCGACTGATCGGCGCCTCCATCAGCCAAGAGCCTTCCGCGGCCGAGGCGAGCACCGGGCCGAACAGCCTCGATACGGCCACCGCCAGCGCGAAGCCCGCCAGCGCGACAGCGCTGGGCACCAACAGTCGACCGGTGTCACAGGCCTCGGTGCTGCAGCCGGTCATTCCTTGCTGAGCGTTGATGACCGTGCTGATGATCATGGCCGACACCAACAGCACGCTGAACAACGCCACATAACCATCGGAGATCACCTGCCCGATGCTGCGGGTAGCGCGTCCGTGGCGCCACAGCTTCATGAGCTGATGCAGGTCGGCCTCGGCCACCGGCAGCGGCTCGGTGGCAGGCAGGAAGTAGAAGGATCGAGCGGGCTCGACCGTTTCTTCGGTCGGTGTCGGCTGGGCCTCGGCGGGTGCGGAGGTGGCGCCGGAACGGATCAGCTTGCGGGATTTCTTACTCACCGCTCTCCTCGACCACCCGTGCGCGCTCCCCCAGCCGGACCACCCGGGTGGCGACCTTCTCCACCAGCATCGGCTCGTGGCTGGCC
>DMIX01000371.1:0-11479 GCA_003451975.1 Propionibacteriaceae bacterium | reverse complement strand
CCAGCCCTTGCTGGCGCTCAGCGATCAGTCGCTCGGCCAGCCAGGCCACGCCTTCGGTGTCGAGCCGTTGTTCGGGTTCGTCCAGCACCAGCAGCTTGCGGGGGCGTACGAAAGCGGTCGCCAGTGCCAGCCGTCGGCGCTGACCGGAGGAGAGCGTGCCGGGTAGTTGTCCTGATTGCGGCACCAACTGAACCTCGTCCAGCACCGCATCGACAGCAGCCTCCGGATCGGGCACACCGTGGGCGCGCGCCAGCAGATCCAGGTGCTCGACCACGGACAGATCGGGGAAGAAATCGAGGTCGTCGATGACGGTGGCAACGTCACGGCGAATCAGCGGATTCGTTTCACTGACGGCCACACCGTTGACCTCGATACGACCGTCGTCGGGCCGGTCGGCACCGATAAGACAGCGCAGCACGGTCGACTTTCCCGCACCATTGCGTCCGGTCAATGCCACAGCTTCGCCAGCTGCAACTTCGAGATCGAAACCATCCACGATCACCACCGGCCCGAAGGCCTTCGTCAACCCTGAGACCTTGAGCACTACCGACTTACGAGCCATGCCCCTGATTGTCCCCTATAGCGCAACTCAGGCAGAACATGTGCCCATGTGCACGCCGCGCACGTTGCGGCAGGAGTCGTCGGCGCGTGGCAGGCTATGTCCGTGCATTCTGAAAGGCGACGAGCGGATCTGTCGAAGAGACCAGCCGCGGTCTCGGGCATGTTCGACGACGTCGCTGCCCGCTACGACCTGGTCAACGACGTGCTCACCTTCGGAATCGACCGACTGTGGCGTACCGAAACCATCGCTGCCGTCGGACCGCAGCCCGGCCAACTGATCCTGGATCTCGCCGCCGGCACCGGCGCACTGAGCGGTCCTTTCCACGACGCCGGCGCGACCGTGATCCCTGTCGACCTCAGCGCCGGCATGTTGGCCGTCGGTAAGCAGCGTCAACCGGCGTTGCCGTTCATCAATGCTGATGCGCTCGCACTGCCGTTCGCCGACGAGAGCTTCGATGCGGTGACCATCAGCTTCGGATTGCGCAATGTGGTGAATGTGTCCGCTGCTCTCACCGAGTTGTTTCGCGTGACCCGCAGCGGTGGACGGGTCGTGATCTGCGAGTTCTCGACTCCGACTTGGGGCCCCGTGCGGCACGCCTATCAAAACTATCTGCTGCGCACCCTGCCGCGACTGGCTCGTCTGACATCCTCCAATCCCGATGCCTACGACTACTTGGTGGAGTCCATCTTGAGTTGGCCCGATCAGCAATCCCTGGCCGAGCAACTGGCCGGCGCCGGGTGGCAACGTCCTGGCTGGAAGAACCTGACCGGTGGAGTGGTCGCGCTGCACCGCGCACACCGCTGATGTTCGCCCTGGATCCCTATGCGGCGCGGAGTTGTCCGCTGAAGACGGTGCATGCCTTCAGCGCCACCGCCACTGCCCCACCGGCCACCGCCACCAGCATGGCCGGCACTGAGGAATTCGTGGCCGAGGTAACCCGCCGGATTCTGGCCGGACGCGCAGCAGTGACCGATCTGCGAGAGCTCCGCACGGCACCCACCGAGGAGCAGGAGGCCGCCTGCCTGGCGGCGATGGCAGACGGCGCTGCGGTGATCCTGGGCGGGCTGCTCCCTCGCGATTGGGAGAGCCATCGACGCGGACGGGCTGAGCTGTTGGTCAGCGACGGCGAGGGCGGATATCTACCGGGGGTCATCAAATTCCAGCGGGCCGTGGACCCTCGTCGTGATGATCGGGAGTTCGTCTTCTCCGATGTGGGCGAGTTGACCCGACGACGCACCACCACGGGCTGGCGCTATCGCTGGAATTGGCGATGGACCAACGCGATCTATCTCGCCCATCTGTGGGAATTGCTGGCATCGACCGGCTTTCAATCCAGTCGCGCTGAAGGGCTGGTGATCGGTACCGAACAGATTCCGGACCTCGGCCTGGTCGCCTGCCGACTCGATCTCACCGAACCTGCTGTGGCCACCATCCCCGGCGAGGCTGAGGCGCCCACCCATGTCAGCGCCCTGCAGCGCTATCACCGTGAGTTCGCGCTGCGGGTCGAGTTGGCCGAGGTCGCCGGCAGTACCGATCCGGTGCCGCCAGACCTGCTGAATCCCGTGGTGACGCGCGAATGCCAGTTCTGCCGTTGGTGGCCGGTGTGCGAGAAGCTCCTCGACCCCGATGATCTCAGTCTGCGGATCAACAAGGCTCCGCTGGACCGCCACGAGATCACCGCCCTGCGATCCATCGGGGTGACCACGGTGGCCGACTTGGCCGCTGGGCAGGTGGATGACCTGCTTGTCGACTACCTTCCGCAGATGGCCTATCGGCAGGGGGCCGAAGAGCGCCTTCGCCTTGCGCACCGTCGGTCGCTGCTATTGCACCAGGGCATCCAATTGGAGCGGCTGAGTACCGGTCCGGTCGAGGTGCCGCAAGCCCCGGTCGAGATCGACATCGACGTGGAAACCTCGCGCACCGATCGGGTCTATCTGTGGGGTTTCTGGGTAGGCACCCCCCAGACCGGGCGCTACCACCAGTTCAGCTCGTTCAGCGACCTCGACGCCGCCGCCGAACTGGCCCTGGCCCGAGAAGCCATGGCTTGGCTTAGGCAGATCGTCGGTGGACAGCGGGCGCTGGTGTTCCACTACTCCGACTACGAGGTACTTCGGCTGTCCCGGCTGGCCGGCCCGCAGACACCAGAGGTCGAATGGGCACTGGAGTTCGCCAAGACCGGCTTCGTCGACCTGTTCGGTATTGTGCGCAGCCACTTCTTCGGAGCCAATGGCCTGGGGCTGAAGGCTGTCGCCAGTGCCGGCGCCGGGTTCCATTGGCGCGACGAGGATCCCGGTGGATTGAACAGCATGAGTTGGTTCGAGACCGCGGTGGGGGCCGAATCGGCGACTGAGCGCACAATGGCGCGCCAGCGCGTTCTGCGCTATAACGAGGACGATGTGCGTGCCACGGCGACGCTGCGGCAGTGGCTGCGTAGCCTCCGCTGACTGCCGTCGGCTGCCGAGGTTTGTCATCGATTGAGGCCAATCTGACAAATCTCGGGCAGGGGGTCGGATTTCACTATCTCGATACGCTAAGTTTCCCCTTATGGCGCAGCAACTTCCGGTCCAGATTGACCGCAACAGCCCGGTACCGCTGTACCACCAATTGGCCGAGCAGTTGGCCGAAGCCATCGACACCGGCGTCCTGAAGCCCGGTGATGCCTTCGAGAACGAACTGTCGATGGCTGAGCGGCTCAACCTGTCCAGGCCCACCGTCAGACGCGCAATCATCGAACTGGTTTCGCGTGGCCTGTTGGTTCGTCGCCGCGGTATCGGTACCACCGTCGCAAACGAGGTCGTGCATCGACGTTATGGCCTCCCCAGCCTCTACGACGATCTGAAGCGCGAAGGTCAGAATCCGCACACCGAGGTGTTGCAGTTCACGACCAATTTCGTCGACGCTCACATCGCAGACCAACTGGGTCTGCCTGCCCGCACACCCTTGGTGTACGTCGAGCGGTTACGCACCGTTGATGAGGGACCGGTGGCCGTGCTTCGCAACTGGCTCAGCCCCGATTGGGCCGATCTGGAGATCGAGGAACTGGCGACCTACGGCTTGTACACCCTGATCCGAGCACGCAATATCGTGCCCGCCGTGGGATACCAGCACATATCGGCCCGCCACCCAACCGAGGTCGAGCAGCAGCTACTGAAACTTCAGCCCACCGACCCGGTTCTCACGATGTCCCGGCGGGCCTACGACCCGTCCGGTCAGCCCGTGGAGTACGGCGACCACTGCTATCGCTGGGATCGCTACGCGATCGACATCACGGCCTACTCGAGCTGATCGAACCTCCTGCTGATCACACTGAATGCTTGACGGTGCTTGCTGCCTGACCGATGTCAGGGCAGCGACATCGTCGCGCTGAGGTCGGCCCTGCCCCGGCGGTCCACCGGCACGACCAGCACCTCCAGCCCGTTGATCGGCTCGGCCAGCGCCGCGTCGACCGCTGCAGCGCTGTGGAGCCGACGGGCCGACACCCCGTAGCCGCGGCTCAGCGCCACCAGATCCAGCCCCAGCGGGGTGGCGAAGACTCGCTCGAAGGCATCGGCGTATTCGGATCGGCCATATTCGAGTGTGGCGAAGATGCTGCCACCGTCATCGTCGGCGACGACGATCCTCAGCTCGGGTCGGGCTTCGCCGGGCCCGATCGCCAGGGCCGAGGCGTCGTGAGCGAAGGACAGATCGCCGCACAGCAACGTGGTCGGTACAGCCGCGCCCAGTGCGATACCGATCGCAGTGGCGAGGGTGCCGTCGATGCCCGACAGTCCCCGGTTCGCATAGATCACCGGCGGCTGCGCAGCGACCGGAACCAGGTCAGCATCTCGGATCGGATTGGAATTACCCAGGCACAACGCCTGGCCCTCGCCGGTCGAAGCGAGCACGAGTCGCGCCAGCTCGGGACCAGTAAGTTCGGCGGTGCCACGTGTCACGGTATGGATGTGGCGTAGCTGCTCGGCATCGGCCTGCTGCCAGGCTGCCAGCCACTCCGGTGATTCGGGTGCGATGGTGACGGCGGGCACGATCAGTCGAGCACGCCAGCCAGGATCGACGAAATCGGGGCGGGGGCTCACCACGATTACCTCCACCGACGCTGAGCCGAGCAGCGCATTCACCGACCGCGACAAGGTCGGACGTCCGAAGACCACCACCCGCTCAACACGGCGCCCCAACTCGCCGGCTACGAGCAGACCTCCGGTCGCCATGGCGTGAGGACCTCGACGGGCGTTGCTGGAGGGTTCGGCGATCAGCGGCAGCCCGGCTGCGGTCGCCAGGTCCACCGCAGCCTGACCGACGCCGGGATCGGCATCTCCGCATACGACCACGGTGCGTGGTCCAGATGCCAACACCACCGGGGGCTGATCGGCGAGGGCAACTGCCGTCACCGGAACGACAGTCGGTGCCGGCTGCACCGCGCCGTCGACGAGCGGCTCGGGCAGGGCCACATTCAGCTGCGCCGGTCCGGGCCGTCCACCGGTGGCGCCAGTAGCCATCAGCACCGCCCGAGCCACTTGAGCTGCTTGGGCGGCCGTCGGCGCGCCCGCCGCGACGGTGGCCGAGTAACTCAGGAAGCCGGTGAAGATCCCTGTCTGCTCGGTGGTCTGATTGGCGCCGAAGCCGACCAGCCAACTCGGCCGATCCGCCGAAACGACCAGCAGTGGAATCGCGGAATGGTGGGCCTCCATCACGGCCGGCAACAGATTGCCCACCGCCGTCCCGGAGGTGGTCACCACCGCCACCGGACGTCCGGAAGACTTGGCAAGACCTAGCGCCAGGAACCCGGCGCCGCGCTCATCCACCCGCACGTGCAGCCGCACTGCGCCGACGCGGGCGGTAGCCTCCAAGATCAGCGCCAACGGGGCGCTGCGCGAGCCGGGGGCCAGCACCACATCGGTCACACCCTGGGCGAGCAACCCCGAGACCACGAGTTGCGCACAGCGGGTGGAATCACTCACCATTCCTCCTCAGAGACTCCGGAAGACCGTCCCGGCGCGCCCGCCAGGCATCGGTAGTCTCGGCATCAGCCTGCCAGCCAGAGCCGGAGACCACCACTGGGCGCACAACAATGTGCCCGGCTTCAGCGACCAGCGGCTCGTCGGTGACGTCGGTGGTGAACATGGTGGCGGTATTCAGCCCACAGGCATAGGGCAGCTCCGGCAGTGCGGCGGCCAAGGCCACTCCCGCCGCCAGGCCGACCGAGCTCTCCAAAGCCGAGGAGACCACCACCGGCAGGCCGAGCCGGTCAGCCAACTCCAGGCAGCGTCGCACCCCCCCGAGCGGCTGCACCTTGAGTACCGCCACATCAGCGGCTTCCAGCGCGACCACCTGCTCCGGGTCGCCAGCGCGGCGAATACTCTCATCGGCTGCGATCAGCACCGCCACACCGCGGCGGGCCAGCTGTCGTCGTAACTGGGCCAGCTCAGTGGCGGTGGCGCAAGGCTGTTCGGCGTACTCCAGCTCGAAGCGGTTCAGCTGTCGCAACCGACGCAGGGCATCATCGACGCTCCAGGCACCGTTGGCGTCGACGCGGATCCGACCGGCCGACCCGAGCGCGGCGCGCACGGCTTCCACCCGGGCCAGATCATCACCCTCGACCTGACCGGGCTCGGCGACTTTCACCTTGGCCGTGGTGCAGCCACTGGCGGCGACCAGGTCGAAGGCGGCCTGCGGCCCCAAGGCAGGCACGGTGACATTGACCGGGATCCGATCGCGTACCGGCGAAGGGAAGCCGAGCTGCGACGCTTCCCAGGTAGCCCGCCACCAGTTCCCGATCTCGGGATAGGTGTATTCGGCGAAGGGGCTCCACTCGGCCCAACCTGCCGGCCCGTGGATCAACAGACCTTCGCGCTGGGTAAGCCCACGGAATCGGTTCCGCAGGCCCAGCCGAAACGCGATCTCAGTCATGACTACAGCGCGATCCACAAGCCGACGAAGACTCCTACCGCACACACCAGTTCGGCGACGCCGGTGTGTTTCAACACGGGGATCAAATCCGGCCCCCGGGCGCCACCGACGATGGCTCGTACCGGGGCGACCAGCGGAATCGTCATGGCCAGTCCCAGCAGTGCCCACCAGGAGGTGGTCCAGGCCACCGCGACGACGCCCAGCACAGCCACGACGACCAGGCTCACATAGAAGGCACGGGTGTAGCGATCACCCAGCCGGGTGGCCAAGGTGCGTTTCCCGGCTTCGGCATCACCGACCAGGTCCCGCAGGTTGTTGGCCACCAAAATGTCGCAAGCCAAGGCCCCGATCGCGATGGCCGTCCACCAGGCGGTGGCCGATACCGAGCCGACCTGCACATACACCGTTCCACAGACCGCCACCAGGCCGAAGAAGACGAAGACGAACAGCTCGCCCAGCCCGAAATAGCCGTACGGGTAGCGACCACCGGTGTAGTACCAGGCCGCCGCGATGGACACCGCTCCGACGATCAGCAGCCACCAGTGACCGGTGATCACCACCACGGCCAGGCCTGCGATCGCCGCGATGACGAAGCCGCCCACAGCTGCGGCCAGCACGTGGCTCGGTGTCGCCGCCCCGGAACCGACCAGGCGCATCGGACCTACTCGATCGGCATCGGTTCCGCGCACACCGTCGGAATAGTCATTGGCGTAATTGACGCCGACCTGGAGCGCGAGGGTGATCACGAGGGCCAGCACCGCCAACAGCGGCACCATGCCACCCTCGAACCATGCCACCGCGGTGCCGGCCAGAACCGGTGCCACTGCGGCCGGAAGGGTACGCGGGCGTGCGCCCTCCACCCACTCAGCCAACGTCGCCATGCTCTTCCTTCTGCCCCCAGGCCCGCTGAAGGGCGGCCCGGTCGATCTTGCCTAGAGATGTGTACGCCAATCTCGATAGCTGCCGCAATTCCTTGGGGACGCCCGCGCGGCCCACCAGCGGCTCAAGGTCTCCCTGCAGCCGCGCGAGATCCCAGGGTTTGGTCGCCACGGCCACGACCCGCCGCCCCCAGCGAGCATCGGACACAGCCAGCAGTACCGGCCCCCCGTCCGAGGGCGAGCCGAAACGGTCGTCGCACAGACGCTGCACGGCGGCCAGATCGACCTTCTCGCCGCCGGAGATCACCACATCGTCGACGCGTCCCAAGACCTGCAGCAGGCCGTGGTCCAGCCGCCCCCGATCCTGGGTTCGCACCAGATCACCGTGGCGGACCTCAGCGGTGAGTTCGGGACGCAGCCGGTAGCCGCTGAAGACCATCGGTCCGCCGAGGTTGATGCGTTCGTCGTCGAGTTCGATGCGAACGCCGTCGAGGGGACGCCCGTCGTAGATGCAGCCTCCGCAGGTCTCGCTGGCGCCGTAGGTCGTGACCACGGTGATCCCCTCGCGACGGGCCGCGGCCAACAGGTCAGCATTGATCGCGCTGCCTCCTACCAGCACCGCGGCATAGCCGGCCAGAGTGTCGCGAACCGCTGGCTCACCCAGTGCTCGATGCAGTTGGGCGGCCACCACCGACACGTAGCTTCGCGGCCCGGCCTGCGGAAGGTCGGACAGGTCGCGGCGTGCGAAACGCACGTCGGTGTCGGCTACCACCGCACGGGCGATCGTCATCAGTCCGGCGACGTGCTCGGTGGGCAGCGCACACACCCAGTCGCCGGGACCACCCAGGCGATCGTGGGCAGCGCTCGCCGCGAATCGGATGGCGGCTGCGGAAAGCACCACTGCTTTCGGATCGCCGGTGGTTCCCGAGGTCGGCACGATCAGGGCCGCGTCGGCTTCGGTGACCGGTGCGTCCAGCCTGAGCGCCGCAGCCAGCCGTGGTTCACAATGCGGTGCCACCGCAGGTCCGCCGACCAGCGCGGTTCGAATCCCGGCAACGAGATCGGGGCCGGCCAACTGGCTTGCGTGCATTCGATCAGCCTAGTCCGCGCAGGACACGGGATGCGCACCTACCCGCAGCGTCCACCAGGTGAGGCAAGCCGCTCTCCTGAACGTTCCTGAGAGAATCCATATGTAATACTCAGGGTATGGACGTTGCGCGTTGGATTCGCCTGACGGCACTGGCTGTGGTGATTCTGCTCACCGTTGCGGTTGCAGACCCGCTGAGCGCGCACGCCTACGTCCAAGACTCCACAGCCGACGCCGTCGCGGTTCAGCTGGCCGATCAGCGCGCACTCGCCCTCGAGGAGCAATACCAGGTCATCACCTTGAACAACTCTCGACTGGTCGGTTTGAACAAGATGGAGGCCGACATCCTCGGCTACAAACCCGGTACCAAGGACCCCCGCGACATCGCTCGCCAGCTCATGAGCAGCCGCTACGGCTGGGGCGCGGCGCAGTTCACCTGCTACGACAACATCATCATGCGCGAAAGCATGTGGGACCCGCTGGCCGACAATCCCAACTCCAGCGCCTATGGCATACCGCAGGCGCTCCCCGGCAGCAAGATGGCTCAATTCGGTGCGGATTGGCGCACCAACCCGGTCACTCAGATCACCTGGGGTCTGTGGTACGTCAAGACTCGCTATGGGACGCCCTGCACAGCCTGGGACTTCAAGAAGGCCCACGGCTGGTACTGATCCCCCGTTACGGGCGCAACTCAGGCCCTTCGACAAGCTCAGGGAACGGATTGAGCTGGCACTGACGGTTCGTTACTGGTGCGGCTCCACCGGCGGCACGATGCCGTCTTCGATGGCTCGACGGAACAGATCCAGCTTGCTGGCTGCCGGTCGGTTCACGTTGGTGTACTTCACGCGGATGCGCTTGAGATACTCCTTGACGCTGTTCTCGGTGATGGTCAGCCGCTCGGCCACTTCCGGCACCTCGAAGCCGCCGGCGTACAGTGCCAGCACTTCACGCTCGCGTGGTCCCAGGTTCGCCGCCACATAGGAGGCATCGCCTTCGATGGCCGCCAGGATCTCCTGGCTGATCACGACCTGGCCCTCGGCCACCGCCTCGATCGAAGAGATCGTCACCGAAATCGGCTCGGCTTTGCGACACACCCCGGCAGCACCGCCGGCGAGCGCTCGCCGCAGCAGCCGTACGTTGTCGGCGATCGAGTAGACCAGCACCTTGTAGCCGGCCTCGATCAGTCGCTCGGCGTTCACCAGCGGGTCGGATCCATCGTCCAGTTGCAGGTCCAAGAGCACGACCTCAGCGTCGGGGCTGCGCTCGAGGAATTCATCGACCGTGGCAGCGCCGTCGACCAAAGTCACGTCGTGGCCTGGGTGCGATTCAAGTGCGGCCGACATCCCGATTCGGATGGCCTCATGGTCATCGATCACCGCGGTGTTAATCATGGGCGTCAGCCTAACGCCTGTTCGCCGTGAGCGGTGACCGCGATTAGCGTGTGTTCACCTGTCCGTGAGCATCCAGCCCCACCAGTTCGCTGGTGCCGTCGGATTTCACTGCCAGCACGGTCACAACGTCGTCGTAGCCCTCCGGAGCAGCACGCGCCACCACCCGCTTGGTGTTGGAGTCGGTCAGCAGCTTGCCCAGGTATTGGGTGAGTGCGGCGCGAACGTCTTCGGGCAGCCTGGTGCCGCGGCTGTCGACCAGCCGCACGTCCACCCCGCGTCCGCGGGCCACCTCGATGGCATCGGAGGTCAGTTCGGTGACCAGGTTCCCGGCCCGCATGGCATCACGCAAGCGGCTCTCCTGCGCCAGGCACGCCTCACGCTCGGCCTGACTGAGTTCACAATCGGGATCGGCGATGCGGGTCAGCAGGGGGCCAACCTGCGCCCGCAACTGCGTGAGCCACACGTCGCGCAGCACCATCTTGGAGAAGCTCTGCGCGATGGCACGGTTGGCTGCCGCCGAGGATCGACGCGAAGCCTCCATCCGGTCGGCCATGTCGATCAGCCAGCTCTGCAGCAACTGCGCCACCAACATCCACGAAAACGGCCCGAAGCCCACGCGCAGGACATCTCCGGCATTCAGACCCTGCTTCATAGCCCAAAACACCGACACCAGCGCATAGCCGGTCACGCCGATCCAGGCGATCCGCTCCTGACCGCGCACCAGAATGGCCACCAACAGCACCATCACCACCGTGGAGTGCCAAGTCGCATAGCCGGGCCAATCACCGGACGGCAGCACCATCTGCACCAGCACCGTGACGCCGAGCAGCAGCAGCACGACCACCCCGGCGATGCTGGCCTTCAGCGGATTCTTGTCGGTGCGCCACAGCGTCAAGGCCGTGGCGATGACGGCCAAGGCTTGAGCGGCGAACACCGGCCACGCCATCGTGACGCGATCCAGGCTGGTCCAGCCGAGCAGGAACTGCAACAGCACCACCACCCACACCAGGCGAACCAGTGAAAGCCTGTTGAGTTCCGGAATCTCCGGCATCCGGCGAGAACGCGGCTGGGAGGGCAACTCCATACGTTGCGGTTCGACCGCCATGCTCTGACGCACCTCGTCGCTGGCCCCCCAGCTGAGGTTGACCGTGGTGCCGCTGCCGGGCTTGGACAGGATTTCGGCGTGGCCGCCGATCGCCCACATGCGGTACACCACCGACACCTGCAGGCCGAGGCGACGCTTGGGCACCTGCTCAGGATCGAAGCCCACGCCGTTATCGGCGACCGAGATCAGCACCTGCCCAGGCGTCGGACTAGTGAGGCTCACCTCGACCTGAGTGGCCTGAGCATGCTTGGCGACGTTGAGTGCGACCTCGCGCACCACCATGCCCAACGTACTGGCCACCTGCTGCGGCACGGCGAGTTCGTCGAGTTCGGCGATCACTCGGGCCTGCGGGATGAGCGCGCCCACCACGTCGCTCACCAGCCAGGTGAGTTGCTCACCGGTGACCGGGAGCCGCGCCTCTGCCGGAGCCTCAGCTTCGGCCAGTCGGTCCACGGCGCGTTGGGCCTGGTCGCAGACGTGGCGGTCATTGGGATTCTGAGCGGCGGCTACCAGCGTCGTCATCACCTCGTCGTGGACGATGCCGTCGAGACG
>DMIX01000243.1 GCA_003451975.1 Propionibacteriaceae bacterium | reverse complement strand
AGGACGTTCCGACGTTCTCGCCAAGATCGCCTGGGGCGTCGGGGTGGCCGTCGGCGGCGCGCTGCTTCTGGGCGCAGTGTTCACCTACGGCACCTATTCCCTGAGTTTCACCGGACAGGAGATCGTCGGCGGCCTGATGTCACTGCTCGCGGTCGGCATGGTGACCTGGATGGTCTTCTGGATGGTCACCGCCGGGCGGCGAATGAAGTCCGACCTGGAATCCGAAGCGGGCAGCGCCCTCAGCCTGGGGAGCGGGTGGGCGATCTTCTGGATCGCGTTCGTCTCGGTTGGACGCGAGGGCATCGAAACGACGCTCATGCTGTGGGGCTGGGCAACCCAGTTCGAAGCGCTCGGTGGCGCTTTGGTAGGAATTCTGGCCGCCATCGTCTTGGGGTACGTGGTGTATCGCGGCCTAGTGCGGTTCAACCTGGGCACCTTCTTCAGCATCACGGGAATCGTCCTGGTCGTCGTCGCTGCCGGCATCCTCGCCTATGGAATCCACGACCTGCAGGAAGCTGCCGTACTCCCGGGGCCCTATTCCGGGGCTCCGATCACCCCTACGGATCTGCGCACCGGCGAGGTCCTGGTCGGTCTGACCGACGGCCCGTTCTGGATGGCAGCCTTCCCCTTCGGCTGGGCCTTCGACGTCAGTGCCAGCGTCGATCCCAGTGGTTGGCTGGCCACCTTCACCAAAGGCACCATCGGCCTGACTCCGCAAATGAGTTGGTTGGAGATCACGGCTTGGGCGGCATACCTGGCCATCGTGCTGCCGATTTTCATCTCCCGGGTTCGCCGCCCCGTCCGAACCCCGGTAGCTCCCACCCTCGAAGCTCAACCTCAAACGGCACCATCAGTTTCACGTCTCGAAAGGACCGCCTCATGAAGTCCATCACCGTTAATCGCGCCACTCTCGGGGCCGGCGCTGCAGTCGGCGTCGCGGCGCTTACCTTCTCCGGGTGCGTGGCCAACGTCTCAACCACCAGTGCCGATGGTGTTCTCACCGTCACCTCCACAGCGGACGCCTGCACCGTGTCGAGTAACACCACCACCAGCGGCAACACCACCTTCCAGATCACGAACTCTGGAACCCAGACCACCGAGTTCTACCTACTCAGCTCCGACGGTCTACGGATCGTCGCAGAAAAGGAGAACATTGCCCCCGGATCGAACGCCGAGCTGACGGTCTCCCTGCAACCGGGCGACTACTTCACCGCCTGCAAGCCCGGTATGCGCGGTGAAAACGTCGGCGAAACCGCATTCACTGTCACCGGGGAGGCTGTGGAACTCGCTGGGGAGGACGCCGAACTGCTATCCACCGCGGTCAGTGACTACCTCAACTTCGTGAAGAACGAGGTCGCTGAGCTTCAGCCCGAAGTGGCGAAGTTCGCTCAGACCTATGCCGAGGGCGACGACGCCACCGCCCGTGACCTATTCGCTACCACCCGAGTGCACTACGAGCGCATCGAACCGATCGCCGAAGCACTGGGCGTCCTCGATCCTCGCATCGACTACCGGGAGATTGATTACCTGGCCGAGGCCGAGGCTTTGGCCAAGGACGATGAGACCTTCACCCAGTGGCTGGGCTTCCATCGCATGGAAAAGGACCTGTGGGTACCAGCAAAGGACGCGGTTCAGCCTGACGGCACCTCGGCTTGGGATGGTTGGGAGCCCTCCACCGCTGCCGAGCGCAAGGTCCTGGCCGACACGCTGGTCTCCGACGTGAACAAGCTGTATGAGACGGTCAACGCCGATGACTTCAGCTCCGCCCAAGGTGTCGACATCGCCACGGTTTCCAACGGTGCCTCCGGATTGTTGGAGGAGATCGCGGTGGGCAAGGTGACCGGCGAGGAGGATTGGTGGTCGCACACCGATCTCTACGATTTCCAGGCCAACCTCCAGGGATCTCGCGTTGCCTTCGAACTCGTGGCTCCGATCGCAGAGCGCAAGAGCGAGACCGGCAAAGAACTGGTGGCTTCGATCACCTCCGAGTTCGACAAGCTGCAAGCCCAGCTCGATGAGTACGGTTCGTTGAAGGACGGGTACGTCTCCTACGACACCGTCACCCGCGATCAGCAGCGCGAGTTGGTCGACCAGATCGACGCCACTCGGGAGCCGTTGTCCAAACTGACCAATGCCGTGCTCGGCATCAACTAAGGATCCCGGACATGAGTAATCCGCCAACACCGGAATCACCGCGCGATTCCGAATCCGAGGTTTCAGCCGACCGCACAGTGCCGGTTGAAACCCCCGCAGCGCCCGGGCTCTCCCGTCGCGGGCTGCTGGCTCTGGGCGGCGGTGTCGGCCTTGCGGTCGGCGCCGTCGCCGGGGGGATTACCGGAATTGCGGTCACCAAGAACAACTCTTCCTCGGCAGCCGAGTTGGAGTACTCGTTCTACGGAGAGCACCAATCCGGAATCATCACCCCTGCCCAAGATCGAATGCACTTCGCGGCCTTCGACATGCGCGACGATGCCACCCGCGACGACTTGATCTCGCTGTTGCAGGACTGGAGCTACGCGACCAGTCGAATGATGATGGGGCTGGACGTCAGCGCCAAGGGCGCCTTCCGCGGCGGGCCTTACCTGCCGCCCGAAGACACCGGTGAAGCCTCCGGACTGGGGCCATCGGGATTGACCATCACTTTCGGCTTCGGACGGTCCCTGTTTCGCTCCGATGATGGCACCGACCGGTTCGGTTTGGCTGCCCAATTGCCCGAAGACTTCACCGACTTGCCGACTATGGTCAACGACTTCATTCAGCCAGCTCGATCTGGTGGAGATCTCTGCGTCCAGGCCTGCTCCAACGATCCGCAAGTGGCGGTGCACGCGATTCGCAACCTGACCCGCATCGCCTTCGGCCGAGCACAGCTGAAGTGGTCCCAACTCGGCTTCGGGCGTACCTCGTCCACCTCGACAGCCCAGGACACTCCGCGCAACCTGTTCGGCCAGAAGGACGGCACCAACAACCTCAAGGCCGAAGAACCCGACCGACTCACCGAAAATGTCTGGATCACCGACGGCCCGGCCTGGTCGCATGGCGGGTCCTACTTGGTCGCCCGCCGCATCGCGATGACCATCGAAGTCTGGGACGGCGTCCAGTTGCAGGAGCAGGACCGTGTGCTGGGCCGGGACAAGGAGTCTGGCGCACCGCTCTCCGGTGGCACTGAGTTCACCGCACCGGACTTCGCCGCCACCGATGACGGCGGCAAGCTGCTCATCGACATCCGCTCCCATGTGGCACGCACTCACCCCGAAAACAACGACGGCATCGCCATGCTGCGCCGCGGCTACAACTACGTCGACGGCAACGACGACACCGGACGGCTGGACGCCGGGTTGTTCTTCATAGCCTTCGTGAACCAACCGGACCGCTTCGCCGCAGTGCACACCAACATGGCACGCGACGACATGTTCGTCGAATACCTGAAGACCACATCGTCATCGGTCTTCGTGGTGCCTGGTGGAATCGGCGAATCCGAGTATGTCGGGCAGTCCCTTTTCGAGGCCTGAGCGCACCAAGCTGTCAGGGTTCTGAGTTTGCGGTCGAACACCTCCCGCTGGAGGCACCAGTCGGGTTAGGTTGAACCCGTGAGACTCGAACTGATGGCAACACGGCATCGCAGTCTGGCTGTGACGGCGTGCGAATGGCGGGCTTTCGAGGTGGCAGATCCTGAACAACTCGCTGATGCCGTCTTCGACCGGCTGGTGTCCAATCCCGACCCTGACCTGGCCGATTTCTACGAAGCCGTCAACGAGGTCGTCCATCAGGCCTATCTGCGCCAAGCCAGCACGGTGAGCATGATCGAGCGACTCAGTTACAGCATGCAATTCCACAAGCCCGGCGTCGACGACGAGATCATCACCATCCTGAGTCAGCTACGCACCAAGCATCGTGACCTGCTGCAACTGCGGTACTGGGACAGCCTCTCCGAGGCCGAGGCTGCCGAGGCGCTGCGGCTTTCCGAAGAGGACTTCGCCACCCGCCAGGCCAAGGCCGAGAGCCGGTTCCGCAAACGGCTCTCCAAACGCGCACCGGTATTGGCCCAAGAGCCAGTGGGTCCGATCATCGCCGGTGCCAAACCGGGCAGGTTTCACCGCAACGTGGCCTGAGGCTTGCTGTCGGCGAGACCCGGCAGGTCGCATTTCGGCAGTTGATCGGCAGCCTCGGACTGAATGAAGGCCCACAGAGCGGCCGTGTNNCCACCCGCCATTGCCGCCAGATCGGCAGCCCGGCCACATTCAGCACAGCCAGACGTCCGTCCTGGACTTCAGCCGCAATGGTGTGCGCTGAGATCAGCGCCAGCCCGAGGCCGGCCATCACCGACTGCTTGATGGTCTCGTTGGACGCCAACTCCATCGCCACTTTGATCGGCTGGCCGATGTCGGAGAAGAGCGCATCGACGTGCAGACGGGTGCCCGACCCCTGCTCGCGCACCAGAAAGGTCTCACCTGCGATCTCGGTGAAGGGGATGGGTGCCGCACCGGAAGGACGCTGCGCGAGCGGATGCTCGGGAGCGGCGATGATCACATAGGGATGCGTGCCGAAGGCCACTTGTTCAACTTCCAACTGGCTCTGCGGACGCCCCATCACGACCAGGTCGACCTCGTAGTTATCTAGCCAGGTCAGCACCTCGTCCCGATTGCCGATCCGCAGCTCGATCCGCAGTTCGGGATGCTGATCTCGAAATGCGGCCAGCACGAACGGGGCGAAGTACTTCGCCGTGCTCACCGCCCCCAAGGTGACGTGCCCGGCCCCGGCCGAGCGCAGGGTCTGCAACTGTTCCACGGCCTGGGCCAATTCGTCCTCGATCCGGGTGGCGGTCGCCACCAGCAACCGGCCGGCTTCGGTGGGACGCTGACCGCCGGGGCCGCGCTCGAGCAGCGGCAATCCCACGCTGCGTTCCAGTAGTCGCACCTGCTGTGCAATGGCGGGCGCCGTCAGGTGGAGGTTCTCCGCGGCGGCAGCCAGGGTGCCCCTGCGGGCAACCTCAGCCAGGAACCGCAACTGGCGCAAGGTGACATCCTTCATACACCAACCATAGTTCCTCTTTGCTTCTTGCAAGAAAACTGTGCCTTCCCTTTTGCATGGCGGACCCTCAGACTGGCTGTATGCAAGCCGACCAACTGTCCCTGACCGCAATCCTCGATCGATGGTGCGAGGCCGATGCCGAGCGCCGCCCGGTCGCCGCGGCGATCGAGGCCATCGCCAATGCGGGGGTCCGGCTCGCCACTGCCATCGCCGTCGCACCGTTGACCACGCCCACCGAGCCCGCACCGGCCGATGCCGCCCAACCCGCTGCCAACGCCAGCGGCGACGAGCAGAAGCCCATGGATCTGTACGCCGAGGACGTCGTGCTGGCCGCACTGACCGGCTTGGACGTTGCAGCGGTCTGCTCCGAGGAGAGCGACGAGGCAGTTCCGCTGACAGCCGGTGGCCACCTGGTGGTGGCTATCGACCCCGTCGACGGATCGTCCAATCTCGACGTGAACGCCCCCATCGGCACGATCTTCGCCATTCTGCCGACGCTGCCCGATGCGGATCCGACCGCTTCGTTGATGCAACCAGGCCGTCAGCAGTTGGCCGCCGGCATGATCATCTACGGTCCGGCCACCATCCTGGTGCTAACCGTCGGTGAGGGCACCGATGTCTTCGTGTTGGATCTGCAGACCCGCTACTTCCGGGCGGCGAAGCGCAGCATCCAGCTGCCGGTCGAATCCCACGAGTACGCGATCAACGCTTCGAACGCCCGCCACTGGGGTCCAGGAATCGCGGAATACATCGCCGATCTGGTCAGTGGCGAGCACGGCCCGCGCGAACGCAACTTCAACATGCGCTGGTTGGCGTCCCTGGTGGCCGAGGCCTACCGAATTCTGACCCGCGGCGGCATCTTCCTCTACCCGGCCGACCGGCGTCCGGGCTACGGCGATGGACGCATCAGGCTGCTGTACGAAGCCAACCCGATCGCCTTCCTGGTCGAACAGGCCGGGGGCGCGGCCACCAACGGTACCGACGAGATTCTGGACCTGGTTCCGACCGAGCTGCATCAGCGGGTTCCGCTGGTCTTCGGCTCTCGAACCAAGGTCGAGCGGGTACGCCGCTACCTCACCAACCCCGAACTCAACCAATCCAGTTCGCCGCTGTTCTCCGATCGTGGCCTGTTTCGCACCCGGAGCACGAAATGACCAACCCATTCAGCACTGAGCCCAGGAGGAAACCATGTCGGTGAAGCACCCGATCATCGTGGTCACCGGATCATCCGGAGCCGGCACCACGACGGTGAAGAACACCTTCGCTCAGATCTTCCGCCGCGAAGGCGTCAAGCCCGCCAACATCGAAGGCGATGCCTTCCACGCCTACGACCGTGCCGGCATGGTCGAGCAGATCACCAAGGCCGCCGAACAAGGCAACAACCACTTCAGTCACTTCAGCCCCGAGGCCAATCTTCTCGATGAGCTGGGTGCTGTCTTCGCCGAGTTCGCCGAGCATGGCACCGGTAAGACCAGGCACTACGTCCATGACGACAACGAGGCGCAGGTCTACGGCTCACCGCCGGGAACCTTCACCGACTGGATGGCGCGCTGGCCCGATTCGGATGTGTTGTTCTACGAGGGCCTGCATGGCGCAGCCCAGACCGAGACCGTCGATCTGGCCAGCTATGGCGATCTGAAGATCGGCGTGGTGCCGGTCATCAATCTGGAGTGGATCCAGAAGCTGCACCGCGATCGTGCCGAACGTGGGCATGCCCCCGAGGCCATCAGTGCGGCCATCCTGCGCCGGATGCCGGACTATCTGCGGACGATCACGCCACAGTTCTCCCAGACCGACATCAACTTCCAACGGGTGCCGCTGGTCGACACCTCGAATCCGTTCATCGCGCGCACCATTCCGACCGCGGACGAGTCGATGGTGGTGATCCGGTTCCGGGATCCGGCCGGGATCGACTTCCCCTATCTGGTGTCGATGATCGCCGGCAGTTTAATGTCTCGGGCGAACTCCATCGTGGTGCCCGGCGGCAAGCTCGATCTGGCCATGCAGTTGATCCTGACCCCGCTGATCAAGCGCATGATCGATAACAAGAGGAGGGCCGGCTGATGGCCCCTCGTACCCCTATGGCAAACGCGATCCGTGCCCTGAGCATGGACGCGGTCGAGCAGGCGAAGTCCGGGCACCCGGGCATGCCGCTCGGCATGGCAGACGCTGCCACGGCCCTGTTCGCCGACCATCTGCGCTTCGATCCCGAGGCACCGGATTGGCCGGATCGGGACCGGTTCGTGTTGTCCGCTGGTCACGGCTCGATGTTGCTCTACTCCCTTCTGCACCTGACCGGCTACGACGTCACGATCGACGACCTGAGGTCGTTTCGGCAGTTGGGGTCGAAGACTGCAGGGCATCCCGAATACGGGCATTGTCCTGGAGTTGAGACCACCACCGGTCCGCTCGGCCAAGGCCTCGCCACGGCGGTCGGCATGGCTTTGGCCGAGCGGATACTCAATGCGCGATTCGGCGATGCCTTGGTCGATCACCACACCTATGTGATCGCCGGCGATGGCTGCCTGATGGAGGGCGTCTCGCAGGAGGCGATCGACCTGGCCGGGCACCTGAAGTTGAGTCGGCTGATCGTGCTGCACGACGACAACCAGATCACCATCGACGGCGCCACCGAGCTGTCTACCAGCATCGATCACGATCGACGCTTCCAGGCATCGGGCTGGCGGACGGTGAGTGTGGACGGCCACGACCAGGCTGCCGTCTCGGCGGCCATCGCCGAGGCCAAGGGCGCCGATGCGCCCACACTGATCCGCTGCCGTACCGTCATCGGGCTCGGCTCACCGAATAAGGCCGGCACCTCCGGGGTGCACGGGAGTCCGTTAGGGGCCGACGAACTGGCCGCCGCCAAGGAAGCCTTGCAGTGGCCCTACGGGCCCTTCGAGGTTCCCGAGGAGGTGCGCCAGGCCTGGCGGGCTACGGCCGCGCGGGGCCGCGCCAAGCACCAGGGATGGCAAGAGCGCCTGGCCGCGGCCCCGCCGGCAACCTCCTCGGCTTTCACCCGGGCTGTGAATCGCAGCATCGGCGCCGAGAGCTACCAGGCGTTGTCGACCTTGGCCGACCAGTTCGCCGCCGAATCGACCGCGCTGGCCAGCCGTCAGGCCTCCCAAAAAGTGATCGAGGCGCTGGCCGGCATCGAACCGACCCTGCTGGGCGGCTCGGCAGATCTCAGCGGTTCCACCGGATCGCGCGCTTCCAGCCATCGCAGCATCGCGCCTGGTGATTTCGCCGGCGACTATGTGAACTACGGCATCCGCGAACACGGCATGGGGGCGGTGCTGAACGGCATCCAGCTCCATGGCGGGTTCCGGCCCTACGGCAGCACCTTCCTGGCCTTTGCTGATTTCGCCCGGCCTTCGGTGCGACTCTCCGCGCTGATGGGGCTGCCGGTGACCTATGTGTTCACCCACGACTCCATCGGATTGGGCGAGGACGGCCCCACTCATCAGCCGGTCGAACACCTGGCCTCGTTGCGGGCGATTCCGCGGCTGGTGGTGCTGCGTCCGGCCGATGCGGTCGAGACCGCTCAGGCCTGGCAGGTGGCATTGCGCAGCACCGGGCGTCCGGTGTGTCTGGTGCTCAGCCGCCAGACGCTGGCTGCGCTGCCCCGCCCCGAGGCCGACCTCGACAATCAGACCGCACGCGGCGGCTATGTGGTGGTCGAGCCTGCGGCACCCCGGCAGGTCACGGTGATCGCCACCGGCTCCGAGGTCGGCCTGGCCCTGGCTGCGGCCGAACAGCTCAGCGCCGACGGCGTGCCGACTGCGGTGGTCTCGCTGCCCAGCTTCGAACTGTTCGCTGAGCAGGACGCCGCCTACCGCGACCAGGTGCTGGGAAC
>DMIX01000397.1 GCA_003451975.1 Propionibacteriaceae bacterium | reverse complement strand
ATCGGTGCGGCCGTGTCGGTGACAACCGCCAGTTTGGCCGACGGCATCGTTGGCGAGGATTACTCCGCGAACCTGACCGCGTCCGGCGGCACGACACCGTATGCCTGGTCGGCCTCCGGATTGCCTGCAGGCCTCAGCGTGTCGGGCCAAGCGATCACGGGTACTCCCACTGAATCGGGAACCTTCAGCGTCCAGCTCACTGCCACTGACGACCACGGCAAGACCAACACCGCCGCCGTGGCGCTGACCATCGCTCCCGCGGTCTCGGTTACCACCACCAGCCTGCCTGACATCGTCGCGAGCGAGGAGTACAGCGCGAACCTGACCGCCGCAGGAGGCACCAGCCCCTATTCCTGGTCGGCATCCGGTCTGCCCGCAGGGCTCAGCGTGTCCGGTCACACCATCACCGGTGCACCCACCGAACACGGCACCTTCTCAGTGCAGGTGACTGTTACCGATGATCACGGCAAGACCGACCAAGTGACGCTCAGTCTGCTGGTGCGACCCACCCTTGACCTCGACCTTTCCCAGGTCACCAGTGGTACGGCAGGGGTGGCCTATACCGCTTCGACCGCACCGTCGGGCGGCGTAGAGCCCTACGCCTGGTCGGCCTGGGGCCTGCCGGCCGGTCTGACGATCAACGCCACGACAGGCGAGATCTCGGGCACCCCGCTCAATGGTGGCGTGTTTCCGATCGTGGTGACGCTCACTGACGCCGGAGATCGCACGGTGACCAGATCCACGGAGCTCACCATTGCTGCCGGGTCTGTGGGGGCCGTGCCGCCGATGATCGACCTCACGAGCCTTCCTGATGGGATCAAGGGCGAGTCCTACGCGGTGACGCCGCAGGCTTCACTCGGAACAGCACCCTATGGCTGGTCGGGCCATGGCCTCCCGGAGGGTTTGAGCCTGAACGCGGTCACCGGCGAACTGTCCGGAATCCCAACCGAAACCGGCGAGTTCAGCGTCTACCTCATGGTCACCGATGCTGTCGGCTTCACCAGCAGCCGGGCCTATCCGATTACCGTCTATCCGGCTGCGGAGCAGCCGCCGGCTCCGGAGATCACGACCAGTGCGCTGCCGGCCGGTGTGGTTGATGATTCCTACTCCGCGACGCTAGCTGCTGATTCGGGTCGGGCACCGTTCACCTGGTCTGCGACCGGGTTGCCGACAGGGCTGACTCTGAATGCCGCCACCGGCGTGGTCTCCGGTACACCGACGGCGACCGGGACCGCCTCGGTGCAGCTGACGGTGACCGATAAGAACGGCGCTACCGATACCGCCACGGTGTCGTTGAGTATCGGTGCGGCCGTGTCGGTGACAACCGCCAGTTTGGCCGACGGCATCGTTGGTGAGGATTACTCCGCGAACCTGGCCGCGTCCGGTGGCACGACTCCGTATGCCTGGTCGGCTTCCGGTTTGCCCGCAGGCCTCAGCGTGTCGGGCCACAGCATCACGGGTACCCCGAGTGTTGCCGGTACTTTCGCCATTCAGCTCACGGTGACTGACGATCATGCCAAGACAGACACCGGCTCGGTGGAGCTGATCATCGCCCCGGCGGTCGCGGTGACCACCACCAGCCTGGCTACCGGAGTAGTTGCAGAAGAGTACTCAGCGAACCTGGCCGCATCCGGTGGCACGACGCCGTACTCCTGGTCGGCCTCGGGTTTACCGGCCGGGCTGAGCGTCTCCGGCCACACGATCACCGGCGCTCCGACTGAATCAGGGACCTTCTCGGTTCAGCTCACCGTGACCGACGACCACGCCAAGACCGACACTGTCACCGTGTCGCTGGAGATCCGCCCGGTGGTGTCGATCTCGACCACAGCGCTGCCCGACGGCATCGTGGGTCATGCCATGACTGCCCAGCTTGAAGCCGCAGGGGGCACCCTTCCCTACAGTTGGTCGGCGACGGGCCTGCCCGATGGCCTGAGCCTGAATGCTGACTCCGGTCTGATCGAGGGCACCCCCAGCGCTGAGGGCAGCTTCAGTGTTCACGCCACGGTCACCGATGGCATGGGCCGCACTGATTCTGCGAACTATGCCGTCGAGGTCGGCAATGCCACCACGATCACCACCACCACGCTGACCGACGGCATGGTCGGCTACGACTACGACCTCACCATGAGCGTCAGCGGTGGCCTCGCTCCCTATCAGTGGAGCGCCACCGATCTGCCCGCGGGGCTGAGCATCCACCCGGTCAGCGGCGCGATCACAGGAGTTCCCACTACGGCTGGTACCGAATCGGTGACGATCACCGCTACCGACGGCACCGGTCAGAGCGACACCCGGGTCTTCGACCTAGTGGTCAAAGCTGGCGTTTCGATCGCCACAGTGACTATGGATCGCGGGGAAGTCGGTAGCGCCTATGCTGCGACGCTCGAAGCCGCAGGTGGCGTTCCCGATTACAGCTGGAGCCAGACCGGACTGCCCGACGGCCTGAGCCTGTCGAGTGCCGGTGCCATCACCGGGACGCCGACGCAGGCGGGCATTGCGAACGTCGAGTTCACCGTCAGCGATGCCAACGGCAAGACCGCGACTACCCCGCTGCAACTCGTGATCGGAGCCGCCGTGGCGGTGACGACAACAAGCGTGCCTGACGCCATCGTCGGCACCGCCTACGAGACGACGCTGGGCGCCGACGGCGGCACGACGCCGTACACCTGGGCAGTGCAGGGAACGCCGGACGGCGTGACCGTAGACAGTGCCACCGGCATTCTCTCCGGAACCCCCACAACGGCGGGCGACTATCCGCTCACCGTGAGCGTCACCGACGCCAATGATCGCGTCGCGAGTCAGGACTACACGCTGGTGGTTGGACCGGCGGTCGCCATCAGCACCACCAGTCTGCCCAACGCAGTGAAGGGCACTGCGTACAACTCCACCGCAGCTGCGACTGGTGGACGCGCCCCGTACTCCTGGTCAGCCAGTGGCCTACCCGCAGGATTGAGTATCAACGCCTCCACCGGCCAAATCTCCGGCACCCCGAGCGTAGAAGGCACTTTCCTGGTGAGTCTGATGGTCACCGATGCTGACGCTGCAGGCGCGCTCACCGACGTTTCCCTGGTGGTCGGGCCAGCGATATCGATCAGCACCGGTTCCCTCCCCGCAGCAGTGAAGGGAACCGCCTATGCCACCACCGTGACCGCTGCCGGCGGCACCGCCCCCTACACCTGGTCGGTATCGGGCCTGCCCACCGGACTGTCGTACTCGGCTGCGACCGGGGTGATTTCGGGCACGCCGACATCGACGGGGCTTTGGCAAGTCAGGGTCACGGTGTCTGACGCCAACGGCAAGGGTGCCATCGCCGATTTCGACCTGACGGTGAATCCGTCGGTGAGCGTGGCGAGCACTGAGTTGGTGTCGGCGGTAGTGGGCACCGCCTACACCGCGACCCTCAGTGGTAGCGGTGGCACAGCGCCCTACACGTGGTCGTCAACGGCTCTGCCCGCCGGGCTGAGCCTCAACAGCTCCTCCGGAGCGATCACCGGAACCGCGACCACAGCAGGCACGACGTCGGTGACGTTCACCATTCATGACGCGAACGCCAAGACCGCGACCAAGGTGTTGAGCCTCGTCGTGATCCCGGCAGTGTCGGTGAGTACAGTCAGCCTTCCCGGCGGCATTTCCGGAGTCGCCTACAGCACAACCCTGAGTGCCTCCGGTGGTTCCGCGCCCTACAACTGGTCGGTGACCGGGCTACCCAACGGACTCAATGCGGATTCCACCACCGGCCTGATCTCTGGCTCCACCGCCGACGTGGGCACTGCGGAAGTGTCGGTGACCGTCACCGACGCCAACGACAAGACCGCTTCGCGTTCGTTGACCTTGACGATCGGACCGGCCGTCTCGATAACCACCACCAGCCTGCCCGAGGCAGGGGTGGGCGTGGCCTACAGCCTGACACTGGCCGCAACCGGTGGCCTAGCGCCCTACACCTGGGCAGCATCCGGCCTGCCCAGTGGGCTGAGTCTGGACACCGCCACCGGTGTGATCTCCGGCACTCCGGACGAGGTGGGCACCTCCACGGTCGACATCACGGTGACGGCCGCCAACGGCCAGCAGGCCTTCGATGCGTTCAGCCTGTCGGTGATCGTGCCCCTAGCGATCACGACAGAGAGCCTGCCCGATGCCGTCGTGGGCGAGACGTACAGCGCTACCGTGGCCGGGGCTGGTGGAACCACGCCCTACACCTGGGACCGGAGTGCCTTGCCTGCCGGATTGGGCCTGGACAGTGATACCGGTGTGATTTCGGGAACCCCGATTGAGGCAGGCCCGGTGAGCGTCACCATGACACTGACCGACGCGCTCAACCGGACGGTGTCGAGGACCTACACCCTTGCGGTGAGCGCGGCGGTGTCGATCAGCACCACGAGTTTGCCGAATGCGGTGGTGGGCACGGCCTATTCGGTCACGGTGGCCGGTACCGGTGGCACTACGCCCTACACCTGGGCGGCAACGGGTCTGCCGTCGGGGTTGAGTCTGAACACTTCGACCGGCGTGATTTCGGGAACTCCGTCTGCCGAGGAAGCCCCGAGCGTGACCATCACGGTGACCGACGACAAGGGCAAGACTGATTCGGTGACGGTGACGTTGAGCGTCGGGCCTGCTGTCTCGATCAGCACCGCCAGCCTCTCCAACGCGGTGGTAGGCACTGCCTACTCCTTCACTGTGACCGCCACCGGAGGCACCTCGCCGTTCACCTGGGCGGCAACGGGATTGCCGTCGGGGCTGTCGATGAACACCACCACGGGCGTGATCTCGGGAACCCCCTCTGCCGTGGCGACACCGAATGTGACCGTGACGGTGACCGATGATACTGGGAAGACCGATTCGGAAACGTTCGCCTTGACGATCGGACCCGCAGTGTCGATCAGCACCACCAGCTTGACCAGTGCCGTAGTTGATACCGCGTACTCGGTCACCCTCGCCGGTGCCGGGGGCACGACTCCGTACACCTGGTCGGCGACCAACTTGCCGACCGGTTTGTCGGTCGCCTCCTCGACCGGAGTGATCTCCGGAACGCCGACGACCGCCGGGACCAAGACGGTCACGATCACGGTGACCGACAACAAGGGCAAAACCGCGTCCAAGAATCTCAGTCTGACCGTTGGCCCGGGACTGTCGATTGCCACCGCAACCCTGCCGGTGGGCAGCGTGGGTACGGCATACTCGGCCACTTTGAACGGAGCGGGGGGACATAGTCCGTATTCGTGGACCGCGACGAACCTGCCGACCGGATTGTCGATCAGCAGCGCTGGTGTGATCTCCGGAACTCCGACGGCCGCGGAAATGCCAAATGTGACGGTTACTGTCACCGACAGCGATGGCAAGACCGCGTCCAAGGTGATGACGATGGACATCTCCGAACCGCTGTTGGTTGCCACTGAGAGTCTGCCCGCCGCGGTGGTCGGCGATCCGGTAAATGCCACGCTGGAGGCGTCTGGTGGAACTGCGCCGTACACCTGGTCATCGGTGTTCACCATGCCCGCTGGACTAACCCTGAACTCGACCACCGGAGTGATTTCCGGCACGCCGACAACGGCCAACTCCTACAACATGCTGATCCAGGTGAGAGATGCCAAGGCTCGAACCCATAGCCGCTACGTCCCCCTCGTTGTCGGAAAGGCACTCGCCTTCGCGACAACGAGCCCGCTGACTGTGATGCCGGGTGTTGCGTTCAGCCACCCCCTGGCTGCGGTTGGAGGTACCACGCCGTATGTCTGGTCGGCTACAGACCTACCGGCAGGGGTCAGCCTGGATGGTGCTACAGGTGTCGTGTCAGGAACCTTGTCCACGCCGGGGGAGACCGCTGCGATGCAACTCTCCGTGACCGACGCCCACGACAACACGGTGACGCAGTCGCTGACCATCGAAGTGGCAGCTCCGTCGGCGATCACCAGTGGGAAATCGCATACCTGCGCGATCGTGTCGGGTGGTGCGGTGTGTTGGGGCTCGAACACTTCGGGACAACTAGGGGTGGACCTGCTGATTACCAGTAGTTCGGTTCCCCTCGGTGTGGAGGGCCTGAGCAGCGGCGTCACAGCAATTTCGGCTGGCGATGACCAGACTTGCGCGGTCGTGTCGGGTGCCGTGAAGTGCTGGGGCGGAAACGGGTACGGTGATCTGGGCAATGGTGCCGCCACGATGAGCAGCACGCCGGTGACGGTGTCCGGGTTGTCGAGCGGTGCCACTGCGGTTGCTGCTGGCGCATACTCCTCCTGTGCTGTGGTGTCTGGTGCGGTGAAGTGTTGGGGCTGGAACGCCTATGGTCAGTTGGGCGATGGCACAACTACCAACAGCTCCACTCCGGTGTCCGTGTCCGGTCTCAGCAGCGATGTGACAGCAGTGTCTTTCGCGAACTACTTCGGCTGTGCTGCGGTGTCTGGCGCGGTGAAGTGTTGGGGCTGGAACGGCTATGGTCAGTTGGGCGATGGCACAACTACCAACAGCTCCACGCCAGTGGCCGTCACTGGTCTTTCCAGTGGGGTCAGCGCGATCATCACCGGCGGCGCGACGAGCTGTGCGATTGTTTCCGGCGCAGCACAGTGCTGGGGAGCCAACTTCGCCCATCAACTGATGGATGGTACGACCGACAGCCGCTTGACGCCGCTTTCCCTTTCGGGGCTGACCAGCAATGTGACAGCGATGGCTGCGGGTAGGGGGCATATCTGTGCCATCGTGTCCGACGCGGTGAAGTGTTGGGGCGACAACAGTGTCGGTCAGGCGGGGGACGGCACCGCACCATCGGCCGCTCTTACGCCTGCGGCGGTCACAGGCCTGGCTAGTGGTGCAATGAAGATCGATGCAGGCTTGGATCACACCTGTGCGGTGCTCGCCGACGGTGTGAAGTGTTGGGGCGCCAATACCTACGGCCAGCTAGGCGACGGCACCACCACACAGCGATCGACGCCGGTGAGTGTCAACTGGTAGGTGTCATCGGCGAGTGCCCGAGGGGCGTGACACAATCCCGTCATGACCGACCCCGGGCACTCGCTCGCCGCCACCATCACCGGAACCGATGCACCCGGCTTGTTGACTCGGGTGATGGCTGCCCTGGCCGGAGCCGACGCCGAGATTCTCGACTTGGAACAGACCGTGGTGCGCGGTCAGCTCAGCATCGGCGTGTTGCTCGGAGTTCCTGACGGTGGCCTGGATGCGGTGGAAGACCGGCTGGCCGGTGCCTGTGCCCGGCTGGGACTGACTGTCTCGATCACCGAAGGAATCGGCGACAATCCGCCCCGGCACAATCGCGTCATCGTCACGATCCTGGGGCGACCGCTGCTGACCGGCCACGTGGCGGTCACCACCGCCGTCATTGCCGAACACGGTGGCAACATCGACCGCAGCCGACGGCTCTCGCGCACCCCATTGACCAGCTTGGAGTTCTGGGTCTCCCAGGCCGAGGTAGATCGACTGCGTCCAGCACTGGTGAAGGCTGCTGCTGAGGCCGGTTTCGATGTGTCGGTGTCCCCGGCAGGGTTGGCCCGCCAAGGCCGCCGGCTGGTCGTGATGGACGTCGATTCCACGTTGATTCGAGATGAAGTGATCGAGCTGCTCGCCGCCCACGCCGGGTGTGAGGAACAGGTGCGGCAGGTCACCGAACGGGCCATGCTTGGCGAGATCGACTTCGCTGACAGTCTTCGCGAGCGAGTCGCGGTGCTGGCTGGGCTGCCGGTGAGTGTCTTCGATGAGGTGCGGGCCGCTGTTCGGCTCACCCCCGGCGCCCGCACCCTGGTGGCAACGCTGCGCGATCTGGGGCTGTCGATTGGTGTGGTGTCCGGTGGCTTCACCGAGATCGTAGCGCCGCTGGCCGCCGATCTGGGTATCACCTATGTGCACGCCAACACCCTGGAAGTGGCCGACGGGAAGCTCACCGGACGGGTGTCGGGCGCCATCGTCGACCGAGCCGCGAAAGCCGCCAAGCTGCGCGAATGGGCGACTGCCGAAGGACTGCCGCTCTCCCGCACTATCGCCATCGGCGACGGCGCCAACGACTTGGACATGCTCAGCGCCGCCGGCCTGGGGATCGCCTTCAACGCCAAGCCGACCGTCCGGGCTTCGGCGGACACCTCGCTCAACCTGCCCTATCTGGACGCGGTGCTATTCCTGCTCGGGCTGTCGCGAGAAGAAGTTGAGGACGCTGCTGCCATGCGCGCCGCAGTCGAGGACACGCCTAAGGCCTGAGCCAGCGCCCTTCGGCAGGCTCAGGGAACGGGTTGAGGTGACAGCTGTTCGTTGTGATCGGCTGGTTGAGGAGTGAGTGCAGCGAGCGTCTCGAAACCTCCGCACCGAACTGCCCAGTTGTGGGTAGCCGTTGATCGCTGTCTGGGGGATGTGGCGCCCTTCGACAGGCTCAGGGAACGGGTCTGTTGGCTCTGGGAACGGGTTGAGGTGACAGCTG
>DMIX01000266.1 GCA_003451975.1 Propionibacteriaceae bacterium | reverse complement strand
CCGTCGACTTCTTGGGTGAGGAATACCTGCCTGATCCGGCGCAGCGTTTCACGATCGGTCGCGAAGGTGATCTGATGCTGGACGACGACAATCCTTTCCTGCACCGGCTGTTCCTGGTGATCTATCAGCAGTCGGAGCTGTGGTGGTTGGAAAACGTCGGCTCCCAGTTGTCGGCGACCGTTGCCGACGGCAGCGGCAGCTTCCTGGCGTGGCTGGCGCCCGGTGCCCGGCTGCCCCTGGTCTTTCCCTCCACCGTGATCTGGTTCACCGCAGGACCCACCACCTACGAGTTCGACATCCACGTCAGCGAGGTGCCCTTCGAACGCGTTCCCATCACCGAAAGCAGCGACGGCCAGGTGACCCTCGGTCCGGTGACTCTCACCGGGGAGCAGAAGATCCTGCTGGTTGCCCTGTGCGAAGACCTGCTCAGCCGTCGCAAGGTCGGTGCCGGGGCAGTGCCGCAGTCGGCCCAGGTCGCCAAGCGGCTGGATTGGTCGGTGACGAAGTTCAACCGCAAACTGGACCTGATCTGCGAGAAGTTCACCGAGGCCGGTGTCCAAGGTTTGCGCGGAGGGGTAGCGGGAGCCGCTTCCAGCCGCAAGGCTCGGTTGATCGAGTACGCAATGGCCGCTCGTGTCGTGACCGTCGACGATCTGGAGTTGCTGCCGCCACGAGTGCGCTGAGAAACCTCACGGACACCACGACCACACCCCGGGTTCGGTGTCCACGAGTGAGGAGTGTTTTCGGGGCCGGGAGAAGCGAGACCGGGGAGGTGCCGGGATTGGCTAAGCGGTTAGGGCGGGCGGCCAAGCGCTGGCTGCCACTGGGCGCGGCCGCAATGGCGTTGCTCGCGATCGTGGTCACGGCGACGATGTCCCACGGCTTCCCGGTCCGCGAACTCGACCTCAATGACACCGGAATCTGGATCTCCAGCGATGCCGACGGTGAGCTGGGCCGGATCAACAAGGCGGTGAGTGCCTTGGACGCCCGACTGGGCCCACCGGGCACCCGTTCTGCGAGCTATCAACTCGACGTTCTGCAAGACGGCAACTTCGTCGTGGGCTGGCATCAATCCAATGCCACCGCCTTCCCGATCGACACTGCGTTGGCGAAACCCGCCAGCAACGCCGAGATCGCCGTCGATCCGACGAGTTCGCTGATGGCCGGTGGCGGCACCGTGGCGAAGGTAGATCGTGCCGGCCGGGTGTGGGCCACCCGCTATGACCCGCTGACCGGCGAGGTGAATCCGGGGGCGCTGGATTCGGCGGCCAAGCCACTGGCCGAGTTGGGGCTTCCCGATGACGCTGCGGCTGGCTCGGTTGCCCTGACTGTGGCGCAGAACGGCACCGTCGAGGTGGTCGGGGCTAACCAGCGTCGCATCACGCTGCGCCCGGACGGTGTCGCCTTCACCGAACCGATACTCGGCGAGACGGCCCAGCTCAACCAAGTCGCGCTCACCACGGTCGGTGATCAATTGGTGATGCTCGACACCGACACCGGCAGACTGGTGCTTCCCGGTGGCAGGGTCGTCGCCCTGCAGGCCGACCAGGCACCTCGACTGCAGCAGCCCGGGCCGTCAGCCGATTGGGTCCTGGTCGCGACCAGGACTTCGCTGTTGCGGGTCGGGTTGGGCGACGGCCTAGTCAATCCGGTAGACACCGGCGGCAACGGCGAGCCCGCAGCCCCCGTCCGGCTCGGCGGATGTGACTTTGCCGCGTGGGCCGGAGCGGGCCGGGTGTCGCGCGCGTGCGACAACAGCCGACTCGAGGTCCAGCAGGTGGATCGAACCGGCGGGCTGATCCGTCCGGTGTTCCGGGTGAATCACTCATTGATCCTGCTCAACGACCAGGCCAATGGGCGAGCCTGGGATCTCGATACTCAGCGCAGTGTCGACAACTGGCCCGACCTGCGTCCGCAGGCGAACCAGCATCAGGAGACCAAACAGGAGTCCAGCAGCGCTGATGCCAAGCCGCGGGCTGTCGATGATGAGCTGAAGGCTCGCCCTGATCGAACCACGGTGCTGCACGTGTTGGACAATGACCTGGATTCGGCGGGCGGAGTGCTGGCGATCACCTCGCTCGACACCAGAGCGCTGCCGAAGGGTACCGGTGCCACTGTTTCGCCGGATGGGCAGACCGTCATGTTCTCGCTGCCCGACGGTGTGGCCCAGGCCCGGTTCGCCTATGTGGTTTCGAATGGCACCGCCAGTGATGAGGGTGCGGTCGTCGTCAGAAACGCCGGCACCCAGGAATCGGCGCCTCACCTGCGTCCGAACTTTCGGCCGATCCGCTACGCCGCAGCCTCCTTCGGGACGCTGGCCATCCCGGTGACCACCGACTGGCGTGACGACGAGGGCGATCCGGTGACCGTGCTCGGGGCCACTGCTGAGGACGGTTCATCAATCCCGGTGACCAGCGTCGGCGTGATCAACTTCACCGCCGATGCCGAACCGGTCGAAACCACGCGTCGGATCAGCTACCAGGTGACTGACGGCTCAACCGGTGTGACCGCCAACGGAACAGTGAGCGTCCGGGTACTGGCCGTACGCAAGTCGGTCACCACAGTCCCGGCCGTGGCGGAACCGGACATTGCTCGCGGTGAAGTAGGAAAGCCGATCTCGATCATGCCGCTGGCCAACGACATCCCCGGTGCCGACCCGCGAGATCTGTCGGCCCGGCTGACGCTCAACGCCGAGGTTTCCGGCAAGGCCAATGTCGCCGTGACCACCGACATTCGCAGTGGCCAGGTGCTGGCGGTGGCCCAGCGTGCGGGCTCGTACTTCCTCAACTATTCGGTCGCCTACGGCAACGCGCCGGTGACCAGCGGCCGCATCCGCGTGGACGCCTTGGCCGCCACAGAGGCTGACCGTCCGGTTGCCATGCCCGACCAGGTGGCCGTCCGAGGCCAGGCACCGGTACTGGTAGATGTCTTGGCCAACGACTACGACCCCGCCGGTGGCCTGCTCACTGTGCAGGCGGCCGATCCCGCTCAGCCGACGCAGGTCGCGGCTCAGGTCGTGGCCGGGCGCTGGCTGCGGATTCTGCCGACCGACAGGCTTTCGCCCAATCCACAGGCCGTGCACTACACAATCTCCAATGGCAGTAAGGAAGCCTCCGGCGACGTCCTGCTGACCCAGCTTCCGGCGGTGAAACAGGACGCCGTGCTTGCCCGCAAAGACAGCGCCGTGGTGCGTGTCGACGATTCCGTGCTCATCCCAGTGTTGGCGAATGACAGTTCGCTTTCCGGCCAGACTTTGTCACTGACCACCGACGGCTTGGGCACCTCCCACGACGGACAGCTACCGGTCGTCGATCCTTCCCGCAGCGCCACCGAGGATCAAGGCGACGTTGGCAAGGCCTATGTCTGGGGCAGCCAGGTGCGCTATGTCGCCCCGGCCACCGCAACCGGGACTCGGCAGGTGATGATCTCCTACACCGCCCAAACCAGCTCTGGGGATACCGCGCAGAGTCAGGTGATGGTGACCATCAAGCCGGAGCCGAGTGTCGACGATCCTGACCAGGCACCTAATGCCGGCAGCGTGGAGGCCCGGGTGGTCTCGGGGTCGCGGGTGAAGATTCCGATCCCGACCTCTGGCCAGGATCCCGATGGGGACACGGTCACAGTGGTGGGCATCTCCTCGGCACCGAAGCTGGGCCGCGTCGTGGCCACCGACCCCAAGAGCATCACCTATGAGGCCTATCCGACCGACGGCCTGTTCGGCACCGACAGCTTCAGCTATCTGGTGACGGACCGCTATGGCCGCACCGGCTCGGGCAGCATCCGGGTGGCCGTCTCCGGCCCGGGACAGACCCAGCCGCCAGTGGCGATCGATGATGTGATCACCGATNNTTGGCGATCGATGATGTGATCACTGCTGCGCCCGGCGCTCAGGTCGAAGCGCATGTGCTGGCCAATGACATGGTGGCTGTCGACGATGACGTCTCGATCACCGACTTGGCCACGCTGAACCAGCCGTTGCCGACGTGGGTGTCCTTGGACGGATCCACCGGACCGATTTCCGTTGAAGCGCCGGGTGCCTTCGATCAGCCGCGGGTGATCAACTACGCGCTGGCCGGCAATGGTGGCACCGGGCCGGTGGCTGCTCTGAAGATTCTGGCCAAGGAAGGTTTCAACAATCCGCCGATCGTGGTGGATCAGACGGCGACCAGCTCCGGTGAGGTCGCCACGGCGCATCTGCTCGATCGAGCCTGGGATGCCGACGGGCCGGTGGCTGCGCTGACCCCCGAGGTGCTGGCCTCGGTCGAAGGTCTGACCATGATCGGTGATGAGGTCAGCGTTCCGGTGCTGGACCGTCCCCAGGCCATCCCTTTCCAGGTCACCGACGCTGGTGGTGCGGTGAGCGCGGCGGTCCTCTACGTGCCCACCGGTGTCTCGGGCGGGCCTCGATTGCGTGGCGGTGGCCGGATCGAGATCCCGAGCGATGCGGTGAGAACCTTCGCCATCTCTGACTATGTGGAGTCACCTCGCACCCAGATCGTGCGGATCACCGGCTCCCGGATCGAGTCGTCGCCGGAGGGCAAGCTCACCGCCGAGATCGTGGACGCAACGCATTTCCGGCTCACCTCCTCGGACGGGTATGTCGGTCCCGGGTCGGTGAGTGTCGAGGTGATGGACGCCGAGTCCCAGACCGACGACGGCGTGCTCACCGCTTTGGTGTCGATCCCGGTACAGGTAGGTGAGCCCACTCCTGTGCTGCGCTGCCCGAGTACTCCGCAGCAGGTCGTGCAGGGTGGCGAAGTCAAAGCACTGGATATCGCCTCGCTGTGCCACGTGTGGTTCCCTGATCCGGGAGCCGCCGCCGCGGCGAGATTCGACGCGCAATGGGAGACGCCCATTGCTGGTGTGTCGGCGTCCAGTGATGGTGCCCGGGTGCAGGTGCAGGCCTCGGGCGGCGCCGCCGGTGGGAGCCGGGGGAGTCTGACCATCACCGCTCCGGGGACGAGCGCGAAACCGGCCACCCTCAATGTGGCGGTCGTTGCAGCGCGGCCACCCCAACTGCGATCAATTCGGCTCACCGACATCAAAGCAGGGACGCCGGTACCGATCTTCATCTCGCTGGACTCACCACTGCTGGATGCCAGCACCAAGGTGCTCCTGCTGGAGAAGACCTCCGGCGGTGCGGCCAGCGCTACCCACGACGACACCTCGGTGATCATCACTCCCGATCAGCAGACGTCCGGGGAAGTGACCTATCGCATCCGAGCAACCGATCTGGCGTCCGATCCGAACCGAAAGGACCGGTGGGTGGAGGCCACGATCACCCTGGTGGTGTATGCCCGACCCGATGCGCCGGGTCGTCCCCAGAACGGACCCGACGTGCAGAGCCATGCAGCCACCATCTCCTGGCGCCCGGGTAACGCCAACGGTGCGCCCATCGACGGCTACGAGGTGCGGATCAAGAGCGGGCCGGGAGCTGGTCGCGTCACCAGTTGTCGCTCCACGCCGTGCCAGATCCGCGGCCTCACCAACGGTGAGGCGGTCACCATGGAGGTGCGCGCCCACAACAAGGCTGACTGGTCGGATTGGAGCCGGCCCTCAGCCCCGATCACCCCGGACATCGCCCCGGGCTCGCCGGCCTGGGTGAAGGTCACCGACCCGCAGGACACATCGGTGCTGGTGTCGTGGGGGCCGGTCTTCAACGACGGATCTCCGCTGAAGGTCATCCACGTCATGGTCGACGGGGTCGACCACAAGGCCGCTGCGAGCGCGACCAGCATGAGGGTGGCGACGCCGTCGAACAATCAGCGCTACGCCTTCTCGGTGTCGGGTGAGAACTCCTACGACATCGGGCCGGCGGTCTCGCGGCAGGGGCAGTCCTCGGGGAAGCCCGCCGGGTTGGCTGTGACGACTCCGCAGCCGCAAAGCTCGGTCGGAGCGACGACGCGCGTTGCCGTGTCGTGGGCACTGGCCTCTGCCGAAGGGCCCGCGCCGGTGACCTACAGCGTGGTCCGCAGTGACGACAAGAAGATCTGCAGCGGCACCACCGCCACCAGTTGCACCGACGACAAGGTCGTCTTCGACGGCAGCCGCTACAGCTACCGAGTGACCGCGACCAACGCCACCGGCGGGAGCGCTCATTCGACCAGTGCGTCGTCGCCGCAGTGGACGGCCACCGGAACACCCGACGATTGGGGAGCCTGGACGGTATCGCCGACCGGCGCCGACGGAAAGATCTCGTTGTCCTATGACGTGCCGGCGTCGCGCGGCTCGAGTTCCACGGTGAGCCTGCTGCGGAATGGTGCACCATTCCGTTCGCTGCCAGCAGCCTCGCCCAGCGGTGGCCCGGTGAACACCAGCCTGACTGGCCTGACCAATGGGGTGAACTATTCGTTGTCATTGCGGGTGTGCAATGAAGCGAACAGTTGCAAGACATCGAGTTCGCATTCCGTGATGCCCTATGGCCCGTTGGGGGCGCCGAGTTTCACCACCTCGGTCAACGGCGACTCGGTTTCGGCGAATGCGACCGGTGACGGCAATGGTGCCAATGCCAAGCTCCGGGTCAGTATCGGCTCGAAAACCTGCGAATCCGGTTCGAGTACAGGGGCGCTTTCGGCGAGCTGTTCCTCGCAGGTCGGCTGGAGCAAGACGGTGACGGTCACGGTGACGGTGATCGATACCAGCTCTCACGGGCGCGCCAGTGTGTCGCGCAGCCGTAGCGTGTCGACCGGTGCCCAGCCCGCCCCACCGACCGTCATCGTGACGCAAGGGGCTCACGCGAGCATCTCGAACAGCTCGTATGAGTGCACCTCGAGCCGCTGTCATTGGGTTGTGGTGGAACTGCGGAACTTCGGCGGCACCGCGACCTGCCGAATCAGTGATAGCGATTTGTTCGGCGCCTGGGGTAACTCCTGGACGCAGGGCAATGTGGTGAACACCACCGACAAGCTCTACGGCGGCTATTGGATCGAAGTCACCTGCGATGGTGTTTCCAGCGGCCGAGTGCCGTGGGGAACCTAGCGGTAGGGGTAGCTGTCGGCGCCTGGCGGCTGACGCGATTTCATTGGCCAATTGTCCGGATTGGGCAGATCTATCCAATTTGTCCGCGCACCAGATTCGAGGTTGGTCTGGGAATGAGAGAACGGTATGCTCGCTGCTACTTGTTCGGGTGAGCAATGGCGGGGGNNAATGACACCGGAATCTGGATCTCGAACAACGCCGGTGGTGAATACGGACGTATCAACAAAGCCGTGAGCGGGTTGGATGCACGGCTGTCTCCCCCCGGGGAGCGGCGAGGCAGCTATGAGTTGGACATTCTTCAGGACGGCAACGCGGTCTTGGGCTGGGATCAGTCGGGTGCGACCCTGACGCCGATCGATACGGCAACGGGCAAGCCGGTAGCTGAACAGAGCGTGGGGCTGGACGCAACGGGCTCAGTGCAGGTGCGTGGTGGCACGGTGGCGATGATGGATCGCACTGGCAAGATCTGGGTCCGGGCCTACGATCCGCTGACCGGCCCGGTGAATATTGTCGGAATGGGCGGCGACAGCGAGCCCACCGCCGATCTGAAGTTGGCCAACAAAGACACGAAGGCCGCGCTGGCGGTGGCTGAGGACGGCACCGTGTATGCCGCCGACACCGCCGGTCGACTGTTGACGATCCGTGCTGACGGGGATGGTTACTCGGCTAGCGAGTCGGCGGGCTGGCAGGGTCTAGGATCTATTGCCCTCACCGTTGTGGGTCAGCAGGTCGTTGCGCTGGACGTCACCACCGCCAAGCTTTGTCTCCCGGGTGGCAAGACGGTGTCGGTGCCTGTTGATGAGGTGTCGCGGTTGCAGCAGCCTGGTCCTGCTGCTGAGACGGTCTTAGTGGCTTCGGCGAAGGCGCTGCTCCAGGTGAGTCTCGCCTCAGGGCTGGGGACGACCATAGACGGTGGCGGTGATGGGGCCCCGGCGGTGCCGACTCGGTTGGCCGGGTGTGATTTCGGTGCATGGGCCGGCGTTGGTCGAGTGGTGCGCTCCTGCGACGGCCGTGATGTCGAGGTGCAGCAGGTCGACCGTAGTGGTGGGCTGATTCGTCCGGTCTTCCGTATCAATCATTCGTTGATTTTGTTGAATGATCAGGCCAATGGTCGTGCCTGGGATTTGGACATGAAGACCAGTATCGATGATTGGCCGCAGGTGACTCCGCAGGGTTCGCAGCGGCAGCAGCAGGAACGCCAAGCCGAGGCGTCTGAGGCTGATCCTCATGCGGTTGATGATGATCTGAAGGCTCGCACTGATCGGACCACGGTGCTGCACCTGCTCGACAACGACACCGACACAGCCGGCGGCATCTTGTCGATCCAATCGATCGATACTGCGGGGCTGCCTGATGGGGTTGAGGTGGAGATTTCTCCCGACGGGCAGACAGTGAAGCTGTTCCTGCCGGACGGTGTGCCGATCGTCCGGTTCAGCTACACGATCTCCAACGGTCGAGTGTCGGATCAGGGGAATGTGATCGTGCGGGATGCGGGTAGTCAGGAGACTGCGCCGTATCAGTTGTCGGCGTTGACGGCGCCGCGTTATGTGACGACGTCGTTTGGCACGGTTTCGATGTCGGTATTGCCGAGCTGGCGTGATGCTGAGGGTGATCCGGTGACGGTCGTAAGTGCTTCGGATCAGGATGGGGCACCTGTCGCGGTTACTACTGACAGTGTGATCGAGTACGCCGCCGGTGAGGTTGATTCCGATCAGGTGCGTACGGTGAGTTACCTGGTCAGTGATGGTGTAGGGGGCTCGACGAAGAAGTCGACGCTGAAGGTGCGGGTGTTGGCCCGGAAGTCGGTTGCTGCGGTGGCGGCTAGCGCGGAGCCGGATACTGCTCGGGGTCAGGTTGGGGAGCCGATCACGGTGTTTCCGCTTGCTAATGACATTCCGGGTGCGGATCCTCGGAATCTGAATGCCAAGCTGACTTTGAATGGGCCGGTGGCGCAGAAGGCCAATCTCTCGGTCAGGACCGATGCCAAGACCGGGCAGGTACAGGTGGTCGCCTCCCGCGAGGGCCCCTACTTTTTGACCTACTCGGTGGCGTTCGGTTCGGCGGCGGTGACCAAAGGCACGATTCGTATCGATGCGCTTACGCGGGGTGCGGATGGTCCGGTTGCGATGCCAGACCAGGCGACGGTTCATGGCTCGGCGCCGGTGTTGATTGACGTGTTGGGTAATGACTATGACCCCAGCGGGAAGCTGCTCACGGTGCAGTCGGTGACCCCGGCTCAACCGGGGCAGATTGTCGCGCAGGTGGTCTCGGGCAGGTGGGTGCGGATCTTGCCCAAGTCGGAGGATCTGTCTGCGAATCCGCAGGTTGTGCACTACACGATCACCAACGGTTCCCAAACCGCTAAGGGGGATGTGTTGGTCACTCAGCTTCCGGACTTGAAGACTGATGTGGTGTTGGCCAACAACGACACCGCAACGGTGCGAGTGGGGGACTCCACTCTGATCGATGTGTTAAACAACGATCGTTCGGTGTCGGGGCAGCGGTTGAGTTTGGTGACTGATGGCTTGGGTACTGCGGCTGATGGTCAGTTGCCGGTGGTTGATCCGGCGTTGCCGGCTGATGCTGACCGAGGTGATGTTGGGCAGGCTTATGTTCATGGCAGTCAGGTGCGGTATGTGGCGCCGGCGAGAACCGAAGGCAACCGGCAGGTCATCGTCACCTATACCGTGCAGACTCCGGATGGACAGTCTGCGCAGAGTCAGATCTTGGTGATGATTCGCCCTGAGCCGAGTGTTGATGATCCAGATCGGGCGCCGAGCGCGGCGAATGTGGAAACCCGGGTGGTGGCAGGGTCGCGCATCAAGATCCCGATCCCCGCCTCTGGTCAGGATCCTGATGGTGACACCGTCACGGTGGCCGGGCTCAACTCAGGGCCATCTCTGGGCCGAGTGTTGGGTAACAGTCCGAACAGCATTACTTATGAGGCGTATCCGGCTGAGGGCATGGTCGGGACCGACAGCTTCGAGTATGTGGTCTCTGACAAGTACGGGCGCACCGGTATCGGCACGGTTCGGATCGCGGTGTCCGATCCGGGCCAGACCCAGCCGCCGGTGGCCATCGACGACCATTTCACAGCGGCCCCAGGGGTCAAAGTGCACGCCAATGTGCTCGTCAACGACTACATCGCTCGGGACGACCAAGTGAACCTAGCCCCAATGTCACGAGTAAATTCTCCGTTACCTCAATCCGTGTCGGCCGAGACCGAGGTGGGGCCAATCAGTGCCACTGCGCCGGGAGTCACGGCGCAGCCGGTGGTGTTCAACTATGCGTTGGTCGGTAATGGCGGTACTGGCCCGGCGGCGACGGTGACGATCACTTCCAAAGAGGGCTTCAACAACCCTCCGGTGGCGGTGGACCACAACGCCGAAGTGGGTGGCGACAAAGCAACCGCGTCGTTGTTGACTGATGCCTGGGATGTTGAGGACGGCACCGACCGCCTCAAAGTCGAGGTGCTCGCCAGCGTCAAAGGGCTCGCTCTGGTTGGGGATGAGCTCACGGTGCCCTTGGCCGCTCATGCTCAGGCGATTCCGTATCGGGTCATCGATGCTGGTGGTGCGGTGACTGCTGCTGTGGTGTACGTTCCGGCAGCGGCGGATGTGGGTCCTCAGCTCAAGCCGAACGCGAGCATCACCATGGACTCGAACGCCACGGCGAGTTTCTCGATTGCTGATTATGTGGAATCACCACGTACCAAGATCGTGAGGATCTCCAGTGGCGATATCGCCACCGCCCCTGGTGATGACCTTGCCGGGCAGGTCGACGACGCGCAGCACTTCACGCTGACCAGCAGTAATGGCTACATCGGCCCGGCCTCGGTAACCCTGGAGGTCATGGATGAAGAATCCCTGACCACCGAGGGTGTGCTGAGTTCGGTCATTTCGATTCCGGTCCAGGTCGGTGCACCGACCCCGGTGCTGCGCTGCCCGGAGGACCCACAAACGGTGGTGCAAGGTGGCGAAATCAAACGCCTGCATATCGCCAGCCTGTGCCACGTGTGGACGCCGAACTCGATCGACGTCAGTTCACTGACCTATACCGCTGAGTGGGCGACTTCGATCAGCGGGGTAAGCGCCAAACCCGATCACGATGCGGTCACGTTGCAGGCTGCGGGGAGCGCCCCCGACAACGGGGAGGGTGTGGTTCGGATCGGAATCGCTGGAACGTCCGCCACGGTCGCGGAACTTCCGGTGGCGGTGATCCCCGCCGATCCGCCTCAGCTTCGCTCGGTGAATCTGAGTGACATCATGGCCGGTACTGCGGTGAATGTTCCACTGCTGGTGACCTCGCCGTTGTTGAACGCCCAAACCGCCGTGGTGAAAGTGCAACAGGTCTCCGGCGGTAAGGCGAGTGTGAGCGCGACCGGTGGCGTTGTGTCGATCACGCCGAGCGAGACCACGAGCGGCAGGCTGGTGTTCCAGGTGACCGCGACCGACTTGGCCGCTGATCCAGGGCGGGAAAGCCGGTGGGTCACGGGCACGGTGACTCTGCAGGTGTATTCGGTGCCGGACGCCCCCTCTGCTCCGCGAGGCGGATCTAGGATTCAGTCTCACGCTGCGTCGTTGACCTGGACTGCCGGTGGTGCCAATGGGGCGGCGATCGACTCCTATGAGGTGAAGATCGCCTCGGGGCCGGGTGCTGGTCGCACGATGACCACCCGTTCTACCGCCGCCCAGGTCACCGGTCTGGATAACGGCAAGGCGGTTCGCTTCATGGTGCGCTCCCACAACAAAGCGGGCTGGTCGCAGTGGAGTGGACGCTCGGAGGTGATCACCCCCGATACCGCTCCGGGGGCCCCGGCCTGGGTGAAGGTGAGCGATCCGCAGGATCATTCGGTGTTGGTGAGCTGGGGTGCGATCGCTAACGACGGTTCGCCCATCTCAGTGATCCACGTCAGCGTGGCTGGTGTTGATCGCCCTGTCGCGGCCGGACGCAACAGTGTGCGGGTTTCGACACCGTCGAACAACGAGTCGTATCTGTTCACCGTGGCCGGTGAGAACGACTACGACGTCGGCCCCTCGGTGAGCGCACGAGGTCAATCCTCAGGTAAACCTGCTGGACTCTCCGTGGCTGCCCCGGCGCCGGGTGCGCCCGTGGGTGCCTCGACACAGGTGAAAGTGTCATGGACCTTGGCCTCGCCCGAGGGCCCGACCCCGGTGAGTTATCGAGTGGTGCGAAACAATGTCACCGATGGCGGCACCAAGGCCATTTGCAGCGGTGTCACGGTCACGACGTGCACCGATGACACGGTGGCCTTCGACGGCGACAACTACACCTACGCCGTCACTGCGACCAACGCGACCGGTGGGACGGCGCACTCCACCGCAGCCACTTCGCCCCGGATTGCCGCCATCGGTACCCCGGATGCCTGGGGTACCTGGAAGGCGGCTGCCACCGGTAGCGACGGCAAGATCGCACTGGCCTACACCGTGCCGCCCTCCCGTGGTGCGAGTTCGACGCTCACCTTGCTGCGCGATGGTTCCACCTACAAGACCCTCACCAGTCCCGGGCCGAAGGGTGGGGCTCGTAGCTACACCGTGACCGGACAGCCCGATGGAACCGCCCACACCTTCAGCCTGAAGGTGTGCAACGAAGCCAAACGATGCTCGGTGTCGGGAGGTCACACGACCTCCTCCTTTGGGCCGCTGGCCAAACCCAAGATCACCTCGGCCAGCGTTTCAGGAACCACCATCAGCGGGAAGGCGTCCGCCAACGGGAATGGCCGCAAGGCGACCTTGACGCTGTCTATTGGCGGACGGGTCGTCGATACCGCCAGCGGAACCGGGCCCATCAGCGTCTCCGGTAAACGTACCGGGTTGAGCTAC
>DMIX01000230.1 GCA_003451975.1 Propionibacteriaceae bacterium | reverse complement strand
TGCGCCCTTCGACAAGCTCAGGGAACGCGACATCGACAAGCCCAGGGGACGAGCCGAGGAACTCGGCGCGTCCTGAGACCAACGACGCAGACCCCGATCTGAAGGCCCGTTGGCTGAGCTTGTCGAAGCCCGGCCCCATCGCCGCCTATCACGACCGCTCCGACGGCGGGCTGTGGGCAGCGGCCTGCGAAATGGCCTTCGCCGGTGCCACCGGACTCGAACTTGAAGTGACCGACCTCGCTTCGTTGTTCAGCGAGGAACTCGGGGTTCTGCTCGCAGTCCACCCGGAGAACGAGGCCGAAGTCTTGCGAGTCTTGGCCGATCACGGTTTGGCCGACCTGACCTCCGTCGTCGGTCTCACTACCCCCGACCGGCGCGTCCATGTGCGGGCGACAGGCGGCGAGGAACTGCTCAACGAGGACCTGCGGGACCTGGCCCAGGCCTGGGATGAGGTCTCCTGGCGGATGACCAAGCTGCGCGACAACCCGGAGTGCGCCGACGAAGAGCATGCAGCGTTCGGAGCAGATACCCCCGGACTCGTCACCGAGCCGACTTATGACCCCACCGACGACATCGCCGCGCCGTTCATCAATACCGGGGCGCGGCCGGTCGTGGCGATCCTGCGCGAACAGGGCGTGAACAGCCACGTTGAGACCGCCTATGCGTTCGCTGCGGCCGGATTCGATTCCTACGACGTCCACATGACCGATCTGCAGAACGGACGCTTCGATCTCGGCGACGCCATCGGCTTGGTGGCCGGGGGAGGTTTCTCCTACGGCGACACTCTGGGTGCCGGTGAGGGCTGGGCACGGTCGATTCTGTTCAATCCGGCGTTGACCGAGGCATTCGCCGCATTCTTCGCCCGCCCCGACACCTTCGGTTTGGGAATTTGCAATGGCTGCCAGATGTTCGCCGCGGTGGCCGACATCATTCCTGGAGCCGAGGCCTGGCCCGTATTCACCCGCAACCGCTCCGAACAGTTCGAGGGCCGCCTGTCCCAGGTTGAGATCCTGGATTCACCCTCGCTGTTCTTCGCCGGCATGGCCGGCAGCAAGCTGCCGGTTGCCGTCGCTCACGGTGAGGGTCTGGCCGACTTCTCGGTGCGCGGCGACCTGGCGTCCGTGGTGCGGGCGGGGCGTTTCATCGACGCCTTCGGCAATCCGGCCACGACGTATCCGGCCAACCCCAACGGTTCCCCGGACGGCCTGACGGCGGTCACGACCATCGATGGCCGCTTCACCGCGATGATGCCGCACCCCGAACGGGTAGCTCGCAATGCCCAGCTCTCCTTGACGCCTGCGCCTGTCGGTCAGGAAAGCCCCTGGCAGCGGATGTTCCGTAATGCTCGGGTCTGGGTCGATTAGCCCTACTCAGCGAGTCAGCGTGTAGCGGTCGATGCGCTTGCCGGCTATGGAGTAGAACGCGAAGCTCAGCTTGTTGGCTGTGGCAGTTACCTGCTGGGCACCCCAGTTCGCGCGATAGCGGACTGCACTGCCAGCGACCGGTTTGCCGAACCGGTAGCGAGCCGCACCCCCGAGGCCGTTGACGAAATACACCACTCCGCGACGCTTGATGCGCTCGTAGGTGTGGGAATGGCCCGACAGCACCACGTCGGCACCCCACTTCGCGAACGGCCAGCGCATGATGGCCGTGGAGCCGTGAGTGCGGTCCGAGGAGTAGGGCGGGTGATGGTCGTAGACGACATTCCACGGCGACCTGGAGGCCGCCAACTGCTTCTTCAGCCACCGCGCCTGAACCGAGGTGCGACTGATGCCGTCACGCTCTCTGGAGTTGGAGTTGAGCACGAAGAAGTGAACCGGTCCCTGTACGAAGTCGTAGTAGCGCTCGTTGCCCGAGCTATTGGCGATACCTCGTCCCGGTAGCCGGAAGTAGCGCAAGTAGGTGGACGGCCCTGGCCTGGCATCGCTGTAATCGTGATTGCCCAATGCGGGGAAGAAGGCGTTCACCGTTGCCTTGCCGGGGCGACAGTGGGTGCCGCGAGTGGAGACGTCGGCCAGCCAGGCACAGTAGAAGGCACCGGTGGAGCGGTCATAGCGGGTGCTGCCGGTGCCACCGGCCGGTGCGTAATAGTCGTCGCCGGTGGCGATGATGAACGACGGTTTCCAGGAACGCACCAGCCTGGCCACCCGTGCAGCATTCCGGTTACCCATTCCGTAGTCGCCGATCACCGCGAAGCGCAGCGGCACCTCAGCCGTAGCGGGTTGAACGGCTTTCGCGGACTGCGCGGCCACCGGACTGAGTGTCGTAGATGGGGTCGCCGCAGCATTGGTGCACCCGGTCACGAGTAGACCCAGCGCGACGATCACGGCCACTGCGTTGATGGTTCGCTTCACCGCCAACCCCCTAAGCTCCCTCACCAACGCTACTCGGCCCAGCCGGCGAGAGTGTTGCGACCTCAGTCGACCGAGTCGTGCGAGTCGAGGCTGAAACCCACCGTCTGGGGACTATGGCGAAGGATCAGGTCAAGGAATGTGCTGATCGAGGTGCGCTCCCTGTCATCCATGCCGACTACGCCGCCAGGGCACCCAGAACGTAGATGGCGAGGAAGCCGAGGAAGAACATCGCACCCAAGGCCACCGATTCCTTCTCCTCGTGAGCTTCGACCAGCAGCTCTTCGACGACCAGATAGAGCAAGGCGGCCGCGCCAAAGGCCAGGACCGCCGACATGACCTGGTCGCCGGCGCCCTGCAACAGCGCTGCCCCGCCGACCGCACCGACTGCGGTCACCAGGCCGAGCCCGAGAGCGACCAGGCCCGCCCGCACCTTGCTCAGACCGGCATCGGTCAGCTCACCCATCAGCGACAGCCCCAGAAACAGAATCTCCAAGGTCAGCGCAATGGTCAGCACCAAGGCCTGGGCAAAGCCCAGTTGGGCGCCAACGCCGATGAGCACGCCGTCGAGCAGCAAGTCGACGGCCATCGCCGAAAGCATGCCGATGGGCAATGCTGCAGTGGCCGCTTTGGTGATGGTCTTGACCCGCAACCCGTGCGCGGCTTCGCGATGGGCTTCGGCGGCGTCCTCGGTCCTGCGTCCGTAGGCCCCCAAGGCAAGCACCAACAAAGCACCGGCTGCGAATCCCGCAATGGCCCAGATCAACTGATGCTCGGCCTGCAGTTCGGGCATGATCTCACCGACCAAGGCGGCCATCACCACCCCCGCGGCGAAGTGCTGAATGCCTGACACGATGCGCGGACCGGGCGGACGCAGCAAGGCGATCACCGACCCCAGAACCGCGGCGACGACCGGAAATGCCACCAAAAGGGCGGCTTGAGCGACCACATTCACCGGGCAATAGTGGCAGCGTTCGCCGATATCACGGAAATCTCAGCCACCTTTGGACGCCTCCCACTAAGCTCCCAGCCGGAGAGGGGAGGGAACCCATGGCACCAAAGGTCCCGCAGCAGGGCGTGCCCGTTATGGCTGCATTGAGTGCATTAGTCGCAGTTTCAATGAGTTTGCTCCCCATTGTCCCTGCCGTCGCCGCCGAACCGGAATCACCGGCGCAGGCGAGCACCACGTCGATCACCATCGGCTGGGCCGGCGACATGACCCCCGGCTCGAAGGCCGGCAACCCCGGCCACGGTGGCCGTGATCTCTTCGCCAAAGTGCGGCGCCAGCTTCAGCAACCCGACCTCATGATCGTCAACTTGGAAGGCACCTACGCCACCGAGGGTCGTCCCACCAAGTGCGACGGCTCCACCTCCGGCTCGTGTTTCACCTTCCGCGCGCCGCCGTCCTACGCGAAGGCACTCCCCTGGGCCGGAATCGACGCGGTGAGCGTTGCCAACAACCACACCTATGACTACAAGGCGCGCGGTCTCGCCCAGACCCGGGCCCAACTCAAGGCCAACAAGATCGCCTACACCGGTATGGCCGGACAGATCACGGTGCGCCGCGTCAACGGCATCCGGGTTGCCCTGATCGGTTTCTCGCCCTATTCACGCAACAACAATGTCAACGACATCGCCAACGCCCAGCGCCTGGTGAAGCGGGCAGCCAAGAAGGCCGATGTCGTCGTCGTTGTCGCCCACCTGGGCGCCGAAGGAGTCGACAAACGGCATACCCCCAAGACCGCCGAGTACGCCTATGGCGAGCGACGCGGCAATCCACGCGCCTTCGCGCATGCTGTGGTCAAAGCCGGAGCCGACCTCGTGCTGGGGTCAGGGCCGCATGTCCTGCGCGGAATCGAGAAATACCGCGGACGGCTGATCGCCTATTCGCTGGGCAACTTCGCAGGCAAGAACTTCAACACCCGCGGACTCGGTGGAGTATCCGGAATCCTCACTGTCGAACTCACTAAGAAGGGCACCATCGAAGGCGGTTGGTTCACCTCGGTGATCATCGGCGCCGTCTCCGGAGTGCCTGCCGTGGACCGCCAGAACCGGGGCCTCAAGCTGGTGCGTTCGCTGTCACGACAGGATTTCACCAGGACTTTCGCCCTCAATGCCAACACCGGGCGGTTCACGAACTGACTGCGTCGCCCAGAATTCAGCAACTGGTCACCGCTGAGTAACCTCAGCTGATTACCCTGCCCGGGTGAGTGATCTGGTGTCGGCAATCCCACCAGGCACCCTTTTGCTTCAGATCGGGCCGTTCAAGACCGGCACGACCGCGCTGCAGCACACGGCAGCCGTCCGACGCGACGCGCTACTGGAGCAGGGCGTGTTGTACCCCGGAGACGGGCTCAATCACCGCTGGGGCTGCTCTGCCTTGGCGGGCCTCAGCTGGGGATGGTCGCGTGCCGAACGGCAAAGCGCCGATACTGAGCATGGCGACAACCTGCTCGGCGAAATCCACAGTGCGGCGCCATCAACCCGCGTCTGGATCTCCTACGAGCGGTTGGCCACGCTCGACGACGCGGCCGCGCGCTCCTTGTGCGACCAGTTCGGTGGACCGATCCACGTTCTCATCGGGCTGCGGCCGTTGCACTCCCTGCTGCCATCGGAATGGCAGCAACTCATCAAGAGTGGACGCCACACCGGCCCCTTGGACCAGTGGGCGCTGGACTGCCTGGACCGAACCGGCCGCGACGAATCCCGCACCCGCCATTTCGACCACGCCGCGCTCGTGGAGCGCTGGGCCGCCATCGTCGGACCGGATTCGGTGACCGGCATCATCATCGATCCAGCCCATCGCGACACCCTGCCTCGAGTGACCGAACAGCTGCTGGCATTGCCCGACGGCTTCCTTGATCCACCCGAGGCCACGCAGGGATTCCACACCAATCGCAGCTTGACCGCTCCGGAGTTGGCTCTGGTCTCGGCGGTCTCCCAGGAGTTGCGCAGCTCCGGCACCCCGCAGGCCACCTATCAGCGCTACATCGCCCGCGGTCTGGTGGTGAGCCTCCTCAACCGTCGGCCGGCACCCGAGGAGCCGCGGATCAGGCTGGGCACCGAACCGCTGGAGCAGGCCTTGGCGCAAGACCGACGCGCTACCGCACGACTGCGCGCCAGTGGCGTGCGCATCGTGGGCGATCTGGACCACTACGGGCCGGCCCAACCGCCGCCATCACGTCCGACGCCGACCATCGACCCGCTGCAGTTGGCCGAGGTCCCCGTGGACATCGCCACCGCCGCCGTCGTGGGAATCCTCAACCAGGCCGCAGACCGGCCCCAGCGCAGCATCATCGCTCACCTGCGACGCGCTGTCCGGTGGCGCACCCGGCGGATTCGGTACTGGTTCGGTCGGCGTCGACGCGATACCGAGTCGCAGTCATACTGAAGCTATGACGCGCTCCCGCAACCTGGCCCTGCTGCGCCTGGTCGGGCATCGACTGGTCGGAGCGGATCTGCCAGACCCGCTCCGCGTGGTCGAACACCTCGGCGCCGTCCAGGCGCAGGATCTGCCCGGCGCTCTCACCTCGGTCGCGCTGCGCAGCCTCGACCGTAGCTATGCCGCTGTCGTCGAATCGCTCAATCGCGGCGCCATCGTCCGATCGTGGCCGATGCGCGGCACACTGCACCTGGTTCCGGCCAAGGACTTGCGGTGGCTGCTCGCCCTCACCGGGCCACGCATGATCGCTGCTGCGGCACAACGGCGTCGCAATCTCAGCATCACCGACGAAACCATCGACCGGGCCCGGGACGCCGCCCTCGCTGCGCTCGCCGACGGCGCGGCGCTGCGCCGCAGTGACCTGTTCGCGTTGTGGGAGCGGGCCGGTGCACTCACCCATCCGCAAGCCGGCGGCCACCTGCTGGGGCGGCTGTGCCAGGAAGCCACGCTGGTCCTCGGCCCCATGGCCGATGGCGAGCAACTGGTGGTCGACTACACCACCTGGATACCCAAATCCCGCCCACTCGACACCGCCGAGGCGCTGGCCGAACTGGCCCGTCGCTACCTGCGCAGCCACGGCCCCGCTACCACGGCGGACTTCTCCCGCTGGGCATCGATCACCATGGGTCAGGCTCGCGATGCTTTCGCTTCGGTGGAGCACGAATTCGCCCGATACCGGGCAGCGGACGCCGATCACTTGATGGATCCCGAGCTGCCGAGCCGCCTGTCGGAGCAGCGCAGTCAGGCCCGCAAACTGCTTGTACTGCCCGGTTTCGACGAGTTCATGCTGGGGTACGGAGACCGCAGCTTCGCGGTGGAGCCGGCACACCTGCAACGGATCGTGCCAGGCAACAACGGCATGTTCCGCGGCACCATCGTCCGTGACGGTGAGGTCATCGGAGTCTGGAAGCGAGTCGGCAGCAAGACCCGACCTCGATTCGAAGCCGAGCCGTTCTCATCCTGGGGGCCCCCGGAGGAGGCATCCGCCCAGGCCGCGTTCGAGGCACTCCCCCGGCCCTAGGCACCGGGATCGGGCACCGCTGCCGCAACTGCCGAGGCGCCTTGACAGCAGGCCGGGGGCACGCGCCACAGCCGTTAAGCTATCGAAGTGAGTACCATCCCTGAGCCTCCCACCAGGGAGCCTTCCAACGAAGAGCTCTGGTCGCAGCCGCCGGCCAACGCAACGCAACCGGCGTTGCCCGTACCGGCGGCGCCGGCACCACCGGCACCGGCCGGCGTGGTTCCGCTCCCGCCGTCCGAGACGCGCAAGAGCGGCGGCACCTTGGCGTTGGCCATCACCTCATTGGCAATCGGCATTCCGCTGTCGGCTATCGCCGCCGACACCACAGGGTTGCCGGGCCTGATCGTCACCTGGATCGGGATCGTCGGCGTCAATGGTGTGGTGGCGTGGGGAAAGCGATCCAGCGGCAACGCCTGAGCCGCAGTTCGACCACGCTCAGCCGAGCGCCAGGTCGGCACCGACCAGGCGCCGATATGCCTCCAAATAGCGTTCCCGGGTGGCATCGACCACCGCCTGCGGCAGCGCCGGCGGCGGGGTGTCGGAGGCTTTGTCCCAGCCGGACTCCTGGGTGAGCCAATCGCGCACATACTGCTTGTCGAAGCTGGGCAGGCTCCTGCCGGGCTGCCAGGTCTCGGCGTCCCAGAACCGTGAGGAATCCGGCGTCAGTACCTCGTCGGCCAACACCAGCGTGCCGTCGGCTCGCAGACCGAACTCGAACTTGGTGTCGGCCAGAATGATCCCCCGCTCGGCGGCCAAATCGGCGGCCTGGGTGTAGATCTGCAAGGTCGCATCGCGCAGTCGTGCCGCGAGATCGGCACCCTGCGACGCGACGATGGTGGCGTAGTCGACATTCTCGTCGTGCTCACCGATCTCGGCCTTGGTCGAAGGTGTGAAGATCGGCTCGGGCAGCTTGCTGCCGTCGACCAGTCCCTCCGGCAGCGGAATTCCGCACACGGTGCGGGAGACCTGGTACTCCTTCCAACCCGACCCGGTGAGGTAGCCGCGCGCAATGCACTCCACCGGCACCATGTCGAGGGACTCCACGATCACGCCCCGTCCGGCGAACTCCTCGGGCACCTCCACGGAGACGACGTGGTTGGGAAAGTCGATCTGATTGAACCACCACTGCGACAGCTGAGTGAGCACAATCCCCTTGTCGGGGATCGGGGTATCCAGCACGAAGTCGAAAGCCGAAATGGCGTCGGTGGCCACCATCAGGATCTGATCATCGGACCAGCGGTAGAGGCGACGGACTTTGCCGGTGTGCAGGAGTGGGAGATCAACCATGGGGCAAGCCTAGCCAGGTGCGAGGGGCAGGCGAGCCCCGGCTCATCACGCGCCGGGGCGGCGAAGTACGCAGTGCCCACAGCCGCGGCGATCCGCTATCTTCGCTTACGCACCAATACACCGTTGCCGTCCTACTGGGAGCCCCATGGCCGAACCTGTCCGACGAGCGCCGATCGTCCTCATCGTCGAAGACGAGGTCGCGCTGAGGCATGCCATCGCGCGGCAGCTCAGCGATCACGGCTTCGTCGCGATCGAAGCCGGCTCGGTCGCCCAAGCGAAGGCGGCCGTGTGGGAACACCAGCCCGATGTCGTGCTGCTGGATGTTCTCTTGCCCGACGGATCAGGTTATGACCTGTGTCGCTGGCTGCGCCCGGTGACTGCTGCGCCCATCATCTATCTCACCGCCTTGGGGCAAGATCCGGCGATCGTGCGCGGACTGGAATCCGGTGGTGACGACTACATCACCAAGCCGTTCACCGTCGAGGTGCTCATTGCCCGTATCAACGCTCAATTGCGTCGTAGCGCAGCACCGCGCTCGGCCCGCATCGACCTGCCACCACTACAGGTGGACTTCCTCACCGGACGGGTAACTCTCGACGGACGCGACATCAAGCTGAGCAAAATGGAGCTGCAGCTCTTGGGCTACCTCGCCGCCAATATCGGGGTGGGGTTCACCCAGGAGGAACTCCTCACGGCGGTCTGGCAGGTCAAGGCTGTCACGCCGACCAACACTGTTCGACAGACAGTCTCCGCACTCCGGCGAAAGCTCGCCCTCGATGCTGCCAGTGCCTTCGAGCTTGAGTACTCCTCGGGACGGCGTTATGTGTTCCGTCAGGTCAGATTCGATCCGCCCACCGCGCCTTAGCCGCGTCAAGCCAGCGGGAAACTGCAGCGCACCGTGGTCCCATCACCGAGCGCAGACTCGATGCGGAGGTCGCCGCCATGGGCATTGACGAGATGCTTGGTGATGACCAGCCCGACGCCCAGCCCAGCGTCCTTGGCCGAGCGCACCCCATCACGATGGCCACGCATCGGCTGATCTCCCAGCTGGGCGAGCAAGGCCGACGGGATGCCCTCGCCGGTGTCGGAAACCGACAGCTCCGCCTCGGAGTCCAGCACCTTCACCCCGATGGTGACCGTGCCGCCATAGGTGTGCCGCAGCGCGTTCGACACCAGGTTGACCAGGATCTGGATGACCCTTTCCCGATCAACCAGCACCGGCGGCGCCGAAGAATTGCGCCGCACCTCGATGGTGTTGCCGGTCTGCGCCCACACCGATCCGTAGGCCTGCAATGTCTGCTGAACCAGGGTGTCCAAGACTTCGGGACGCAACGTCAGCGCGATGCTGTCGTCCTCGATTCGAGCCAGATCGAGCAGTTGGTTCACCAGCCGCGCCAGGCGCGTCGATTCGGCCTCGATCACCGCCAAGTTGCCCAACTCCGGATCGGCCGGTCCGGGACGCTCCGCCAGACGACGCGACGACTCCTCAGCATGAATCCGAACCACTGCTAGCGGCGTGTTGAGTTCGTGGGCGACCATCGCCAAGAACTCGGTCTTGGCCACATCGGTGCGTGCAAGTTCAGCATTGCGCTGCTGCAGTTGCCGTCGATTGCGCTCATAGATACCGACCAACATCCGCACCGAGACCACCATCGCGATTCCGGTGGCGATCATCGCAAAGGCGATGTCGATGACCTGACTCAGCGGCGAGTTGAATGGAGTCACCGTCTGTGGGTAGCGGTACGCCACGTACAGGCAGGCCGCGAAGACGGCGGCCTCGGCCGGCACCATGACCCACAGCGCTACCTTCTCCAACAGGATGGCCGAGAAGGCGATGGCGAACATGAAGAAGATGGGCATGCCTCCGGTGATGCCGCCGCCGCTGAAGAACAGCCAAGGGAACACCCCCAGAAAGAGTGTGATGGCGGCGATCACGAAGGTGAGCTGATAGCGCCCGGTGCGGCGTGCGAACGCGAACAGCCCCAGGATGGCGAATCCCGCCAGTAGGTTGACCAGCACGGATTCGATCGGCCCGCCCAGGATCAGATTGATCAGTGCCGACAGCCAGCTCACCGGGATTCCGACCATGGCCGCCACGGCGAGCAACTGCGTTCGAAAATCCTCGCCCGGCGGCCGCAAAACGTCGATCAATCGTTGGCGAAGCCTCTCGACCATGGGCTGACCCTACTGCCGCACCCACCATCCGGTCGCGGCTGCGGGATAAAAGTCCTTTGATCAGGATCACCTGCGTAGCGCCCTACTCCCACCATTGAGTGAACAGGGTTTCCAGAAGGAGAACATCGTGCGCAAGCTCATCATCGCGATCATCGCTGTGGGCCTACTCGCCATCGCGCCCGCCCCCGCCCAGGCGGCACCGACCTGGTACGAGGGGTCGGTCAAGTATTCGTCGATTCTGAATTGCGTGTCGATCATCCAAGGCGCGCCCTACTACGAGTACGGCGTGGGCGCCTATGCCGGCTACCGCGGGGATTCCTCGGCGGGGAGCCCCGCGCCTGGCGAGGTCTACTGGCTTCACATCGTGGTCTATGGCATGGGCAATGCGTGCAGCGGCCAGTACGTCAGCCCGGAGTTCGTCCTGCCAGCCAATACCACCACCGCAATCGACGCGACCCACAAGATTCAGTGCTACGCCACCGGAGTAGCCGACCCCGGGGACTGCCCGTCCAGCTTGAGCTCCGGACCCAACGGCGGCCTCACGGTGCTGTCCCCGGATACCGCGCACGCCCGTATGTGGCCGTTGCCCCAGGGCAAGAACTGGGAATGGCAGATCCCCGTCATATCGGACCGACCCCTGACAGGTTCAATCTTCGGCGGTTATCTGACCGTCGCCGACGGCAACTCCAACCCGACCATCGCGTTGACGCAGAACGCCTACGTCTTCGCCAAGAGCCCCCAGGTGTCCTACACCGCACCGTCGACCACCAGCATCACCAACACCGGCGCTGTGTCCACGGCGACCCTCTACAGCGGCGGCCTGGCCGGGACCGGCTACTTCGATATCGGCACCACCACCAGCTACGGCTTGTTCAGCGACTCGGTGACGATCCCAGCAGGCGGCCCGTACTGGCAGCCCTACACCGACTGGAAGAAGACCGACAACAGCTCGGTGCTGCAGGCCGGGAGGACCTACCACTGGCGATTCCGCTATGTCATCGGTGCCAACACCTACTACGGGGCTGACCAGACCTTCACGACGACCGGCTCGACCAGCACGACACCGCCGACGACCACACCCACAGCCACGCCGACATCCACCCCCACAACGACACCAGCAAACCCCGGAGCACCGTCGGCGCGGATCAGCGCGGTGCCACTGTGGGTCACCAACACCAGCCAGCGAATCTCCTGGGGCGGCACGGCCGGAACCTCAGCATTGGCCAACTACGACGTGCGCTACCGCAAGGCATCGTGGAAGGGCGGCTACGGGTCGTATGTCTCCTGGAAGTCGGCCACCACGGCCACCTCGGCGACGATGAACCTGGCGGCAGGGTCGTCGTACTGCTTCTCGAGCCGCGCTCGTGGCAGCAACGGATTGGTGTCGGCTTGGACTGCTGAAACCTGCCTCAACACCCCCATTGACGACCGCACTCTCCGCGCAAAAGGCACCTGGAAGAAGTCGACGTCAGTCAAGGCCTATGCCCACACACTGCGCACCGCCACCAAGGCGAAGGTGAGCCTGCGGGCGTCCGGCGCCTCGGTGCGCCGACTGGCGCTGCTCGTCACCAAAGTTCGCAATGGTGGCTCGGTGGTGGTGAAGGTCGGCTCCCGGGTACTCGGAACCTACAAGCTCTCCGCCAACAGCACGAAGAACCGGGCACTGATCACGCTGCCCATACTGTCCTCGTCGACCACCGCCACAATCGCGATCACGACCACCTCCAGCAAGAAGGTCGTCATCGACGGGCTCCTGGTGTCACGCAAGTGACCACCATGAGTGCGGGGGATAAGGCGCGCGACTCGGAGTTCCTTCAGCCTAAGGTCTCCGGGTCGCGCACCGGCGGGTACGGCCTCCTGTGGCGAACCGGCATGCTGTTCGCGGCGGCACTGCTGGCCTGGGGGTTGCTGTCGTTCCCGGCGACCGGCTCAGCGGTCATCGAACAGCCCGGGGATATCGTTCACCGCTGGCCTGGCTGATCGACCGTCACTGGACGCAGCGCTTCGCGGGCCATGCTGATACCGATGAAAGCCAGGAAGGCCGCGAACAGCCACGATGCCAACTGGGCGGTGATCAGGTGCGCCACCCAGGCCCCCAGCGGGCCGGTGATCACCGCACCCAGGCCGATGATCAGACCGGCGCGGAGGTTGACCATGTGCCGGCGCAGATTCGAATACAACCCGGACGCCACCCCGGGAAGCATCATGACCAGCGCCGCACCCTTGGCTGCCAGGTCACCCAGACCGAACCACACCATCATGATCGGCACTGCGACTCCGCCGCCGCCGATGCCCAACAGCGAGGACAGCGCCCCGGCCACCAGGCCCAAAGCCAGCAGTCCGGCACCGTTGAGCCAGTCAAGGACGAAGACAGCCTCGCGGTTGGGGATCACGATCAACATCTGAATGACCATCACCACAACGAAGCCGACGAAGATCCACTGCGCTACCCGGCGGCTGATCCGCCGCAGCAGCCAGGCGCCCGCCTGGGCGCCGACCACCGCCCCGATGGCCAGCAGCACTCCCACACCCCAGTAGATGCTGCCCTGCGCGGCGTAGGCGATCATCGAGACCGTCACCGCCGGCAGAATCGCCAGCAGCGAGGTTGCCACCGCGCGCTTGTGGTCCAACTTCAGCAGCACCACCAGCGCCGGCACGATGATCAGACCGCCGCCGATACCGAACAAGCCGGAGAAGAAGCCGGAGATCGTTCCGATACCGATCAGGGCAAGGGCTTTGGAAGCCGTCACAGGACGGACCCCGGATGGTAGGCGGCCGCTTCGGGATACTGCGCGGCCAGCTCAGCCACTCGGGCAGCGATGACATCCACCTGGTGCCGAGCCGATCCGGTCAACTGCACCGGGTCGTCCAAAGCGGCTTCCAGCTGATCGCGCGACAACCCCAGGCGTGGGTCGGCGGCTAGCCGATCCAGCAGATCGTTGGCACCGCCGGCGCGCATTCCCAGCGCCACCGCCACTGCATGTTCCTTGATCGCTTCGTGCGCGGCCTCACGTCCAACCCCATGCCGGACGGCAGCCATCAGCACCTTGGTGGTCGTCAGGAACGGCAGGAACCGCTGCAACTCAGCCTCGATGACCGCAGGGAAAGCCCCGAACTCGTCCAGCACTGTCAGGAAGGTTTCGAACATGCCGTCCAGCGCATAGCAGGCATCCGGGAGCGCGACGCGACGGACCACCGAGCAGAACACGTCGCCTTCGTTCCACTGTGCACCGGCCAGATCGGCGGCCATGGTGGCGTAGCCGCGTAGCAGCACCATCATGCCGTTGACCCGTTCGCAGGAGCGGGTGTTCATCTTGTGCGGCATCGCCGAGGAACCGACCTGGCCCTCCTTGAAGCCTTCGGTGACCAACTCCTGTCCGGCCATCAATCGAACGGTGGTGGCCAGGCTGGACGGGCCGGATCCGGCCTGCACCAGAGCCGCCAGCACGTCGTAGTCCAGCGAGCGCGGATAGACCTGACCGGTGGCGGTGAACACCCGGGAAAATCCCAGATGCTGGGCCACCTGCGTCTCCAGAGTGGTGAGTTTGTCGGTGTCGCCGTCCAACAGATCGAGCATGTCCTGGGCGGTTCCCATTGGACCCTTGATGCCGCGGGCCGGATAGCGCTTGATGAGTTCGTCGACGCGGTCATAGGCGACCAGCAGTTCGTCAGCGGCCGAGGCGAAACGCTTGCCCAGAGTCGTGGTCTGGGCAGCGACATTGTGCGAGCGTCCGGTCATCGGCAGGTCGCGATATTGCACCGCCAGCCGGGTGATGCTCACCAAGGTGGTCACGATGCGGTCGCGAACCAATTCCAGACTGGACAGCAACTGACGCTGTTCGATGTTCTCGGTGAGGTCACGACTGGTCATGCCCTTGTGAATGTGTTCGTGGTCGGCCAACGCGTTGAACTCCTCAATGCGAGCCTTCACGTCGTGGCGGGTGACGCGTTCCCGGGCGTCGATGCTAGCCAGATCGACCTGATCGAGCACGGCCTCGTAGTCGGCGATCACCGCGTCCGGGTCGTCCCCGCCGAAGTCGACCCCGAGGTCTGCCTGGGCGCGCAGCACCGCCAGCCACAGTCGTCGCTCAGCGACGATCTTGGCCTCCGGCGACCAAACCTGGCGCATCGCCGCCGACGCATTG
>DMIX01000218.1 GCA_003451975.1 Propionibacteriaceae bacterium | reverse complement strand
GGATGTGCTGGTCTGGCCCGAAGGAGGGGTCGACAGTGACCCACTCAACAACCTGGGGACCAGCAGGGCACTCGATGAGCTGTCCCACCAGGTCTCGGCGCCCTTGCTGGTGAACGCTGCAACCCGCCGCGGGGAGAACACCTACAACACCTCCCTGCTCTGGCCGCCTACCGGCGGCGAAGTCCAGCTGTTCGACAAGGCGAATCCGGTGCCGTTCGGCGAGTATGTGCCCGACCGCTGGTTCTACCAGCGCATCGCTCCGGACCTGATCGGCCTGATCGGACGCGAGTACACTCCCGGCACCAACTCCCCGTATGTCAGCCTGAACGGGGTCGGGGTGGGATTGGCCATCTGCTTCGACGTCATCTTTGACGACGTCATCTGGCAGGGCGCCCAGGACGGGGCTCAGCTGTACCTGCTTCAGTCCAACAACGGCGACTTCCGCGGCACCGACGAGAACCTGCAACAGGCCGCCCTCGCCCGGATGCGCGCAATCGAGACCGGTCGCGGCGTCGTGAACGTCTCCACGACCGGCACCAGCCAGGCCTTCGCCCCCGACGGCACAATCCTCGACGAACTCCCCACCGACACCATCGGCGCTCGGGTCACCACCATCCCACTACGCACCGGACTGACCCCGGCTGTCTCCCTCGGCCCGTGGATCGCCGGTCTCCTGGCCGCGACCAGCCTGCTCGGCCTCCTGCTGCTCAGGTTCGCAGCTCGGCGCTAGGCCTGCCGCGCGTCCCCGTCCTCGATCCAGTCAACCCGGCTACCTGAGGCCGCGAAGGCTGTGCCCAACGCCTGGGACGAATCTGCCGACTCTAGCGGCGTAGTCGCGGTAGGCGTCGCCGTGAACGGCGAGTAGGTAGGGTTCCTCGACCGCCCGGACTTGTACCTGAATGGCGGCGAGCAGCACGACGGTCGCCGCCGTCGCCGCGATCGTCGGGGCCAGCAGGAACAACCCGACGCTTGACACAGCCATCCCGGAGAACACCGGGTTGCGCACCATCGCAAAGGTCCCATCGGTCACCATCTCGGTGTGCTCCTCCGGGTCGACGCCAACCCGCCAGGAAGCGCCCATCTCCCGCTGCGCCCGCAGCAACGTCTTCATCCCGAGCAGTGCAAGGACCAGCCCGATCCCTTCCACGATCGTGCCGCCGGGGATGGTCAGGCGTCCGATGCCGACGATCTGCGTCACCGGGCCTGCCAGTCCGAGCAGCAGCGCGACCGCGAACAGCAGCTTCCCCCACCATTGGGCGGAACCCGCCGCACCTGCTTTGAGTCGGAACCCCGTATCTCCGTTGCGGCGCAGGTGAACCACCGCTCGAAAGCCGAAGGCCAGACCGAGGCCGATCAGGTACAAGGCCAGCGCGATCCAGCCGTTCAGGGCCGTCACTCGACTGGCGCGTCCAACTCGGTCTGGGTGCGGCCGGCGAGTTCCTGCCGTGGAGCAGCCGATCCTGCACGTCCGGCCGGACGGTCTTCGTGGGTGATGCCGTGGTGGTCGCGGTTGTGGTCGAACCGCAGCAGTCGCAGGGCGTTGAGGACGACGAGGATGGTCGAGCCTTCGTGGATGAACACGATCGGACCCATCGCTAGCCCGAGCAGGCTGGCCGGCACGAGGAACGCGACGATGGCGAGGGCTGCGATGAGGTTCTGCCGGATGAGCCGGGAGGTTGCTCGACCGAGTCGCACCATGAACGGTACCCGTCCGAGGTCGTCGGCCATCAGAGCGATGTCGGCGGTCTCCAGGGCGACCGCCGACCCGGCAGCGCCCATCGCGATGCCCAGGCTCGCGCTGGCCATCGCGGGGGCATCGTTCACACCGTCGCCCACCATCGCCGTGGTGCGACCACCTTCGGTGAGGTTGCGGATCGCGACCACCTTGTCCTCGGGCAACAACTCACCCATGGCCCGGTCGATCCCGACCGAGCGGCCCACGGCGTCGGCGACCGCCTGGTTGTCCCCCGAGATAAGGACCAGTTCCCCGATGCCGGACTCGCGCAGGACGTCGAGCGTCTGGCGGGCTTCGGCTTTGGGCGCGTCCATCACACCGATCACGCCGAGCACGCGGGCGCCATGGGTGACCACCATGGTGGTGCGGCCCTCGGCCTGGAGTTGATCGACCGAGGCCTTGACCTCGACCGGCAGCTCGTGATCGGCCTCGGCCATCATCCGGACGCTGCCCACCAGGACGATCTCACCATCCACCGTCGCGCGGATGCCACGGCCCGTGACGGCCTCGAGGTCGGTCGCCACGCGGCGCGCGTTCGCTCCGACCAGTTCGGTGAGATCGCGGACGATGGCAGTCGCCAACGGGTGGTCGCTCAACGTCTCGGTAGCCAGGGCGATCGCATTGAGTTCATCGACGAGGACGCCTGGTGCTGGGATGGTGTCGGTTACCGTGGGGTGTCCCCAGGTGAGGGTGCCGGTCTTGTCGAAGGCCATGGCGTCGACCTTGCCGAGAGTCTCCAGCGGGGCACCGCCCTTGACCAGGACGCCGGCGCGGCCAGCACGAGCGATCCCCGCCAGCACAGCTGCTGGGGTTGCGATCGCCAAGGCGCAGGGGCTGGCCGCGACCAGGACCAGCATCGCCCGGTAGAAGCTGTCACCGAACGGCTCGGCAGACCAGATCATCCCGACCGCCAACACCACGACCACGGCCAGGATGACCGCGGGCACATAGAACCGCTGGAACCGGTCGATGAACCGCTGGGTGGGCGATTGGGCTGTGTCAGCCTCGGTGACGAGCTTCACCACCCGCGCCAATGTGGTGTCGGCGGCCGCTGCGGTCACCACCATGTCGAACGCGCCGGGGCCGTTCACCGTCCCGGCGAAGACCCGCGAGCCACTGGAGATCGCGTCGGGATTGGCCAGGGCCTTGGCGACGTCGGGCACTGCAGCCTTCTCCACCGGGATCGACTCCCCGGTCACCGCGGACTGGTCGATCGCCGTGCTGCCGACGCTGACGAAACCATCCGCAGGTACCCGCGAGTTCGGTCGCACGACCGCGACATCGCCCACCTGAAGCTCTTCCACCGGACGCTCAACAAGCTCGTCCGGGCCGACGCGGAGCGTGGCCGTGCGGGGTGCGAGCTCGCCCAGCGCCTTGATCGAGCGAGTCGCGCGGGCCATCGCGTACTCCTCCAGGGCGTGTCCGAGGCTGAACAGGAACAACAGCACGGCACCCTCGGAGAGCCTGCCGACCGCTGCTGCACCGGCGGCGGCCACGATCATCAGGAAGTCCACTTCGAACCGGCCCCGGCGGATCGAGCCCCACGCCCCCCGCACGGTGAAGAAGCCCCCACAGAAGTAGGTCGCAAGATACAGGCCCAGCACCAGCGGTTCCGGGGCACCAAAGCCGAACTCAGCGATCAGCCCCGCGATGTAGGTCACGCCGGAGGCGATAGCGAAGTACAGCTCCCACCTGCCCTGTCCGTGGGAGTCGTCTTCGTGATCTTCATGCGCAGCACTCATGATCTATACATATCATGATGTAATGATGCATTGCCACAGATCGCTCGGAATCTGGTTGGATCAATCCAGGCCGCGTTCCGGAAGAGGGGTGGTGGTTCATGAGGTTGAATGCCAGCGAAGCCGAGCGCATCGCGGAGGTGATGGGCGGCCTGGCGACGCCGGCGCGCGTCCTGATCCTCGCTCGCCTGTTGGACTCCCCGGCCACCGTCAGTGAGCTCGTCACAGAACTGGCGATGTCGCAAGCCTCGGTCTCCAACCACCTGCGCATCCTGCGCCACCTAAACCTCGCCGCCGGCGACCGGCAGGGACGCAACGTCCTCTATCGCCTGCAGGACGACCACGTTCGAGCGATGGTCGAACAGATCCTGAACCATGCCAGTCACGACTAGAACCCTGAATGGAATCTGAGAAACTCTTAGGCTAGTCTTACCGCCGTCGAGAGGGGACGGGGTGGCTGCCAGCGAGGTTCGCGCGAAGCGATTGCCGGGAACGGCAAGGATTATCGCTCTGGCAGCTGCCGTCCTCATCGGCGCCAGCGGGTCGCTGGACCAGGGACACACGGCTCATGCCGCTGATGCGCCGTTGCCCCCCGCCTCGGCGGCAGCCGTCGCCGCTGAGCGGGCGCCCACCTTCGAGGACCTGCTGGAGAACCGCAGCAAACAACTCCAGGCAACCGCCGCTCAGGTCGACCAGGTGCGGTTCCAGTCTCTCCTCGCCAAACACGAGAAACGCGAGCGCAAAGTCGCCTCCGACATCGAGGCAGAACTCACCCGGTTGAAGGACCTCAGCAGGTTCACCTGGCCCACCAAGGGTGGCGTGGCCTCGGGATTCGGGATGCGCAAGCACCCCATCCTCGGCTCCATGCGCCTGCACAACGGCGCGGATATCGGAGGCGCGTGCGGGAACCCCATCTACGCCACTCAGTCCGGAACCGTGACCAGGGCCAACTTCAGCCGCAGCGCCGGCAACAACGTCCGGATCGACCACGGTCGTATCAAGGGCAAGAACGTCGAGACCTCCTACCTCCACATGAGCAAGTACGCCGTCAGCGCAGGCCAGAGTGTCACCAAGGGCGACGTGATCGGCTACGTCGGAACCACCGGGCTGTCCACCGCCTGCCACCTCCACCTAGCCCTCTACGAGAACGGCAAGGGTGCCGACCCTGTGCCCTACCTCGTGAAGGACTGAGCGGTGGCCATCTCCCAAGCTCGGACTTCTCCGACCACCAGTGCCGGCATCCAACCACCCCGCGACACCGGAACCTCACGTCGAGCACTGCTGGGCGGTGGATTCGCACTCGCCGGCAGCTGGCTTCTCACCGGATGCGTACCCGCGGCGAGCGACCCTGCGATTCCCGGTGGCTCGCGGTGGCCACGTGGATCGCTCACCGATCAACCCATCGTCCAGAAGACGCTGCGGGCAGCGCCTTCGATCATCGACCTCGGCGGCACGTTGGCCGAGGCCTGGGCCTACAACGACACCCTTCCCGGGATCGACCTTCGAGCCAACCCGGGCGATCTGCTGCGCCTCAACCTGGACAACCAACTCCCCAGCCCCACCACGATCCACTGGCACGGAATGCCCATTCCGAACGACGTCGATGGCGTCCCGGGACTCACGCAGAACCCGATCCAGCCAGGGCAACAGCATCTCTACGAGTTCACCGCACCCCAGCCCGGCACTTACTTCTTCCACTCGCACGTCGGAGTCCAACTGGACCGCGGCCTCTACGGGCCACTGATCGTTGATGATCCCGTAGAGCCGGGCCGTTACGACGCCGAATGGACCGTAGTCCTGGATGACTGGCTGGTCGTCGACGGTCAAACCCCTGAGGACATGTTCCGGCGCCTGAACGCCCGCCGCCCCTCGACCACCGGCACCCAGGCCGTTCAGCTGTCCTCCCGCAACGAGCCGTTCTTCGGCGACGCTGGCGACATCCCCTATCCGCTCTACCTGATCAATGGAGCAGTACCGACAGCGCCCGTAACCCACCAGGGCCGCCCCGGCGACCGTGTCCGGCTCCGCGTGATCAACGCCGCCTCGGACACGATCTTCGCCCTCGCCCTCGGCGGACATCGCCTGACCGTCACCCACACCGACGGCCACCCGGTCAAGCCGCACACCACCTCCGCGCTCTATCTCGGCATGGGCGAACGATACGACCTCCTGGTCACCCTCGGTGACGGCGTCTTCCCTCTCGTGGCCAAGCCATGGAACAAGCCCGGCCACGGCCTCGCGCTGGTACGCACCGGGTCCGGGAGCCCACCGGAACCACCGGTCCAGCTGGCCGAGTTCACAGGCCAACTCACTCAGGGGCTCGACCTGTACCCGGAGGAGTCGTCGTTGCTCCCGACCCGGCCGATCGATGCGCGCGCGACCATCGAGCTGGGCGGGCAGGCCAACCCCTACCGGTGGGTCATCAACGGTGCGCCCTTCGGCCAGAATCAACCCCTTGAAGTGGTCGACAACGACCGCCTCCTGCTCGAGGTCGTCAACACCACCACACGCGCACACCCGGTGCACCTGCATGGCCACACCTTCGCGCTGGACAACGGACTGAGGAAAGACACCCTCCTGGTTCCCCCATCCAGCACCACCGCCGTGCACCTGGATGCCACCAACCCGGGAACATGGGCACTCCACTGCCAAAACGAGTACCACACCAAAGCCGGCATGATGCTCACCATGCGCTACAAGGGCCGCTGACCCGCTCGCCGATTGCCTCCGCCAGGCCGTGTCGCCCAACTACACTGGGCGTGTCCGGACGAGGAGCGCTGATGAGGAACCGTCACCACAGCCTCTGGAGCGCTGCGCTGATGACGGTGCTGGGCGGGATCGGCCTGGCTAGCGCGGCCGGCAGTCTGGACGTGAGCGACAAGACCTGTTCCCCGCAGCTTCCGCTGCTCGCCTCCGTGGGCGTCCACCTGGACCTGTTCGCACAGGCTCGAAGCTGCCCCGAACACAGCTATCTCCCCGGCAGCAACTTCGACACCACGGTACGGCTGTGGGTGCTGGTCTCGACCTCAACCCTGGCCGCCGGCATCGTCGGCGTGCTGCTGGCGCTGGGCGCAGGACTATGGGTACGCCGCACCCTGCGGTCGGCGCGCGACTGGCTGCACCGAAGGTTCCCGACGCCGTCATTCACCAGGCCAGTCGTGGCCAAGCCTGTACTTGCGGCCGCCACCCCGCGGCCTTTCCACTCTTTCGAGCACTATCAGCCATCGCAACGTCGCGGGCCACCAGTTTCGTTCTGCTGACTAGCCCTCTTCGTTCGCCGCGCCCAGCCGGATCGCGGCACCGCTTCCGCACGCGGTTCATGCCTCCGACGCCGTGGGCGTGACGAACGAGCCATCCCGATGGCGAACTCAGCGGGCAACCCAGGTTCGCACACGACGGACTCGATGGTGTCCTTCGGCCCGCTCCGCAGTTCACCGTCCGCTGCAAATCGCGGGAGCCGTCACCATCGCTACGCAGTCATCAGGAGACTGACATGAGCAAGGATCAATCGACTCACCCAAGCGCTGGTGACGCCCGAGCGGCGCCGCGAGCCCCCATCAGGCTGAGGACCAGGACGATCGTGATGCTCCTCATCGGGGTCGCATTCATCGCTCTGTGGGTCTACCTCGGACTCCAGTTGACCCGTCCGGTACCGACGCCGGCACATTCAACGATCTCGGCAGTTCACTCCAGGTGAGCGAGATCCAGGCAGTGATCCCGAGAGGGATAGCCGACTTCGTGCGAACAGTGGCGAGTGACCATGGCGGTGAAGCGGCCTCGCACACTGTCGTCTCTGAGTTGGCCCACCAGGGCCAGCGCCGACCGCAGCCCGATCGGGCGCGCGCACGGCTCTACGCCTGCGCCGGAGTTGTCGTGAAGATACACCCCTTTGGGGCCGATACAGCACTCCTACGACGCCGGCTGCAGGTCATCACCCAACCCGGAGCAAGCCGCTTCTGGGTTCAGCCACTGCACGGCATTCCGATACTCGCGCCCGACGGACAACTCACCACGATCTGGCCACGAGTAGCCGTGCTGGCTCCCGACCACCGGCCACCGTGGACGCAGTTGGGAACCCTGCTTGCTGAGCTGCATCGCACCCGTCCCGCTGGGTCGTCATTCCCGCAGGCGGGCGTGCTTGCCCGGCTTGGCCGGGCGATTGACTATCTGCGCCGCCGTCCCTACGACGACCTGATCTGGCTGGTCGAACTCGGCGAGAACCTTGCCAGCCGGCTACGCCGGCCACAACGCACCGCGATGATCCACGGCGACCTCCACCTGGGTCAACTGGGCCGCCCCTCGCCGGCGGGCGACTGGTACCTGCTCGACCCCGACGACACGGGCGTCGGCGACCCGGCCTGGGACCTTGCGCGCCCAGCCGCGTTCTGGGCGGCAGGGTTGCTCCCTGACGAGCCCTGGACGATCCTCCTCAATGCCTATCGAGCCGCTGGCGGTCCCGCCGTGCCGCCAGCCGGCGACCCCTGGACCGACCTCGACCCACCGGCTCGCGCCGCGACCCTGATCGCGGCCGCTCGCTCTCTCCGCTCCGGCGAGTCCCCAGCCACGACCCGCGCACTGCTACAGGCGTGCCGCCGGATGCAGGACAGTTGACAGCCCCAGCAGAAACCACAGGTGCCGGCGGTTCACCGTGCCACGCCGACATCCGAGTCAGCGTCAGCGACCCGCCTCACTCCGACGCCCGGGTGCATCCGCACAAGCCACAACGGCGAGCGGGCCGGACGGCCCGCGACCGAGGCTGTCCTCGTGGTTGGCGAGCACCGCCCGCGTCGCCACCAGTCGATGAACGCAGGTCCGCGAGACTAGCTGGAAAAGAACAACCCCGCCAGGCCGCCTTTGCGATACCGACGATCACCGTGCTTGCCCCAAGCGGGGCCATAGCCGGGCGGTGGCGGTGCCTGGCTGACGAACCGGCCCTCCATCTGCGTGAGGTGCTCAAGTTCACCGAAGTCGAGGAAGAGCCCTCGACAACTTCCGCACTGCTCCAGCTGGATTCCGTTGCGCTCATAAGTTCGCATCGCGCCGTGACACTTCGGGCACACAATCGCCGCCCGCGGGGGTTCCTGCCCCGGATAGGGATCGTATGGACGCGGGTGGTTCGGATAGGTCATGCCACCAATCATGACGACCCGAGCCAAATCATCGGCCAGCTCATCGAGGCCGGGACGGAATGTGGAACGCGGGGTCTGGATGAAGACGAAACCGGCGTCTGGCTTGCACAAACGCCACGGAACAAGACGGGAGAGTTGTGTGACTCCTCCAACACCAAGTTGTGCATAGACACACCAGGGAGCCGTCGGAGAGGGTGGAACTCGAAGGGGAGTAGTTCCGTCCAGGCCCTCGGTTCGGACGCGGTGCGTCGACATGCTGGCGGTCATCCTGATCCGCCCGGCGTAGCACCTCATTTTGCGAGGCGAACGAGACCTTCGGCCACGGCCTTGACCTGGAGTGCCCAATGCCTGCTGCCCTGATCCGCCGCGTCCTGCTGTGTCTACTCGTTGCAGGCCCAGCCGTCGCCATCCGTGTGTTGGGAGTTGAGTTCTCAGCAGTGGCTGAGGTAGTCGTCTTCGGCGCGGCTGTGGTGGCAGCAGCGTTCCTTCTCGCCTGGGCCGCCGAAGCCGCCCAGAAGGACATCTCGGGCGCCCTCGCCATTGCCTTGCTGGCACTGATCGCAGTTCTCCCGGAGTATGCCGTAGACCTGTACTACGCCTACCGCTCCGGTTCCGATCCGTCCTACCTCCACTTCGCGGCCGCGAACATGACCGGCTCGAACCGGCTGCTACTCGGCTTCGGCTGGCCCCTCGTCGTGGTCGTCGCACTCGTCGTCGCGCGCCGCCAGGCACGCCGGGACGATGCACCCACCCCCAATGCGCTGGAGCTGCCTGTTGCCAGCCGACGAGACGTCGGCTTCCTCGCTATCCTCGGGCTCGTCGCGTTCGTGATCCCGCTCATCGGGAGCATCCCGCTGTGGTTCGGGGTCGGTCTCATCGTCGTGTTCGGCCTCCATCTATGGCGAGCCGCGCAGACCTACGACGCTGACCAGGAGGAGTTCGTAGGCGCGGCAGCGCTGATTGCCGGGCTTGACGCCCGACCGAGGCGCATTCTCGTCGTGGCGATGTTCCTCGTCTCCGGGGCGGTGATCCTGATCTCAGCCGAACCGTTCGCCGATGCACTAGTCGCCTCAGGCTCGGCGCTCGGCATCGACAGCTACTTTCTGGTTCAGTGGCTCGCCCCGCTAGCCTCGGAGGCCCCGGAGTTCATCATCGCGGTGATGTTCGCCGCCCGCGGCAAAGGTGTGGCTGCCATCGGCACGCTGATCGCATCCAAGGTCAACCAGTGGAGCCTGCTGGTCGGCTCACTGCCCGTGGCGCACTTCCTGGGCGGTGGACCCAGTTCGCTGGCTCTAGACAGCCGCCAAGTCGAGGAGTTCACCTTGACGGCCACCCAGACGCTGCTCGGGGTGGCAATCATCCTCGCGCTGCGGTTCCACTGGTGGTCCGCGATCGGGCTCGCCGCGCTCTTCGGCGTCCAGTTCCTCATCACTGACACCACCGGACGGTACGTGCTGAGCGCCATCCACCTCGCCCTCACCATCGGCTTCCTCGTCGCTCATCGACACAGCATCCTCCCCACACTCGTCGCGCCCTTCCACGAGCAGCCCGCAGTCGATCAAGACGAGCCGAAGACCGTTATGGACACCCACGCCTAGGATGACCCCGATGAAGCGCTCTCCTGCCACCCGCATGGTCGAGGACTATGTAACGCTGATCTGGAAAGCCCACGAATGGCCTGGCGGGGAGCCCTCTACAACAGACCTAGCCGCCCAACTCGGCGTGACTCCCTCGACCGTCTCGGCCAACCTAAAACGACTCGCCCGCGACGGACTCATCTCCTACGAGCCTTACGGCCCAATCGAGTTGACCGACGACGGGCGCGCAATCGCGATAGACATCGTTCGACGACACCGAATCGTGGAGACCTATCTCGTCGAGCATCTAGAGCTGTCCTGGGACCAGGTCCACGACGAGGCGAACCACCTGGAGCACGCCGTTTCCGACCTCGTACTGGACCGCATGGACGCCGCACTCGGTCACCCCACCCACGACCCCCACGGAGCCCCGATCCCCGACCCTGACGGACGGATCCCGCCCGATCACAGCCAAGCTCTCAACGAGGCCGAACCCGGCACCTCCGTGCAAGTGCTGCGCGTCTCGGATCGCTCGCCCGACATCCTCCGCTACCTCACCGGACACGGAATCTCGGTCGGTACCAGACTTACCGTCACCGACGTCAGCCCCGCGGCTGCGGCCGTCCGGGTCACCGTCGACGACACTACGATCGACCTCGGCCTCCCGGCCGCCATTGCAGTACGCGTCAGCCCCCGAACAGACCCAGAAGCACACACCCCTGGTCCCGCCTAGGTTCCGCCAATGAAGGGCCTCGGCATGGACAGCGCTCAGCCGGGGCTCACGGGAGCACACAGAGAGCACTGCACATGGCTTATCCCAGCAATCAGCCGGACCCAGACAGCAGGACGGACAAGACCTCGCCCGCGCCGCCGGTCACCTACGCTGAGCAGCTCAGCTGCCAAGCAGGACGACCCGCAGCGCTGCTCGGCATCCTCATCGCGTTCGCGTTCTACTTCACTCTCACGCCATGGATCTCGCTGGCGATCACCGCCGTCTCCCACTACGTGACAGCACCCGACGTGCCTTTCACCGACTTTCAGAGTTATGCCGCCAGCTACCAGATACCCACCGGACTCGCGGCGAACGGCATCGCCATCGCCGGGCTGCTCCTGTGCTGCTGGCTCCTGATGACCCGACTCCACCGTGCCCCGCTTGGACAACTCTCCTCGGTGGAACAACGTCTGCGCCGCGGCTATCTCGGGATATGTCTCGGGATAGCGACCATCCTCATCCTTGGCGGGAGCTTGC
>DMIX01000267.1:7633-7810 GCA_003451975.1 Propionibacteriaceae bacterium | reverse complement strand
CCTGACGAGTCCCTACCGGACTACATCACCGACCGGCTATGAGAGGCCCAGGGAAGACAGACGTCCCGAAATCGGGCACTGAACACGACGAGATCGGGTACATCAGTTGCGCCCACACGACCCTTGGCGTCGTCGGTAGGCACCCGGCGTCAGTCCGACGTACTGACGGAACAGTTC
>DMIX01000267.1:0-7616 GCA_003451975.1 Propionibacteriaceae bacterium | reverse complement strand
CCGCCACATTGCCTCGGTGACAGTGAGGTCCGTCTCGCGCAGGTACCTTGCCAAGCGTTCGGCTCGCACCATCGTTAGGAACGCGAGCGGTGTCTTGCCAAAGGCGTCGACGAACACCCTGCCTAGCTGAGCAGGCGACAGGTGTACTTCCATGGCCAAAGCGGCGAGAGTCCATCGCCGCTCGGGTGATGTCCGCAACAGCTCAGCAACTCTGCGGGCCTCCTCCCTGATGGGAGCGAACCGTCGTTCCCTCGGCAAGGTTGGCCGGACATGACTCGGCCGGGCGGCTGATATCCGCACCGGGGACGCCTTGATGAACGGGGCAATGACGTGTGCTATGGAAAACCACAGGGCCTGCATCCGGAAGAAGTAGCGAGCAACGGGCCGCTCGGCGCTCAGCGCGACCATCTCGTCGAGCCAAGTTGTGAGTGTCTCGGCCTGCCTTTCACCGAGGCTGAGAACCTGCGCTGGCTCGGCGTAGATGGTCGCCGCGAAGTCCTGAGCATCAAGCCGATCCCGCACGAGCCCAGCGTGCTGCCAGTAGACCTGATCGATCACATAGTCCGTATCCGCATGGATCGTGGTCAAGGTGATGTGGCCCTCAGGCTCGCTTCCGCACAGGACGTTTGCTGCAAGGAGGACCACATCCCCCGTCTTCACAAGCCTTTGCCCCAACTCGCCAACGAGGAGTGCGCTACCACTACGGATCACGATGACTCTGACACAATCGAGAGCCGCGGGGCCGATGGGGCGAGAGCCGGCGTACGTGCATGCCCAAACCGGCCAGTAGTCGCTGCCGACCCGCAGTGGCTCAGACATGTAGGCAGTACCGCACCCGCAGCGGTCTACTCAGCGAGCGCCTGGTCGAGCATGGTGGTGAGGTCATCAAGGGTCTCAGGACTGATCAACTCTGCATTGAGGAAGAAGGTTGGCGTACCAGTCACGCCCAGGGCCACACCGTCGTTGAAGTCGTTGCGGATGAACTGGAGCGTGGCCTCAGAGTTGTACGCGGCGTCCCATTGCTCAAGGTCGAGGCCGAGTTCTTGGGCGTACTGGCGGAACAGGTCGTCTTTGGGTATCTGCTGTTCACCCCACTCGGTCTGGGTCTGGTACATCTTGGTGTACATCGCTTCAAGTTCTCCTTGCTGAGCGGCGGCTTCGACCGCTCTGGCCGCGCGTTCGCTGTTGAAGTGGCTGGGTAGCGGGAAGTACCGGATGACAAAGGACACTCGATCGCCGTAGGTCTGCCGGAGTTGCTCGATCGCCGGGAAGACCGCGGCGCAGGCCTCGCACTCGAAGTCCAGGAACTCTACGAAGGTCACAGTGGCATCTGGCACGTCGTTGAGTCGGCGGGAGTCTTCGCGTACCACGAGCGCGCCGGAGGTTTCGGTGGGGACGGGTGTGGACGGCTCGACGACGGCGGCGGGCTGGCGACTGGCTTGGATGATGCCGAAGATGACCACCGAGATCACCAGCACCGCGCAGATCAAGATGATGGTTCTTCGGGCGCCACGTTCCCCTGGTTCGGGGCGTTCGTCGACGATTGGCTTCTTGGGCTTCTGATTGCTGGGCATGTAGGGCTCCTTGCCGGAAGATGTGGGTAGGATGCGTGCTGACTGGCGGCGACGCGGTGTGTGGGCAGGTCGTTTGGTTGGGGTCCTTACCCGAAGAGGGCTGGACCGTATTTGGCGAGCACCAAGGTGGTGATCGCTCCGAGCCAGAGCACGACGAGCAGGTTGTCGACTCCCAGGCGAAGCCCTTTGGTCAAGGTCTTGTGCAGGCTCGTTGGGAGGAACAGGTTGTTGTCGCGCAGGTTGACGTGGGTGAGTGATGCGAACACCAAGGTGGTGGACACAGTCACCAACAGGCACCAGGGGCACAGCGCCCCGATGACAAAAGTGGACTCAAAGAACAGCCAGTAGGCGAACACGAAGCCCAGGCCATAGACGATCTGGGCGGCGAGCATGAAGCCTCGCGGAAACCTGACGCCGGCGAGGCTGGCGACCGCGATGGTGATGACTACGGGCTCGGCCATCAGGCCGAGGAACGCGTTCGGGAATCCGAACAGTCCGGCCTGCCAGGATCTGGCGACTGCGCTGCAGTTGATGACCTCGTTGAGGTTGCATGGGAGTCCGACTTTGGGGTTGGCCGCTAGCCGGATGGCGTCGGTTGACAGGACGAAGGAGGCGTACAGGCTGAGGCAGGCCGAGAAGAGCATGGTGGAGAAGATCCACCTGTCGGTCTGTCTGAAACGGTGGATGCGCTCCAAAAGGTCGTCTGATGTGGTCAAGGTGGTTGGACCTGTCTGTCGTCGTTCGGACGCACCGCAGCGCCGCGCCGAGCACCAGGACCTCGGCGTTCACCGAAAGGGCGCTCGTCTGCGCACGGGTGCGAGTTGAGTCGATCAGCAGGACAGGGCGGGTGGGCCTCGGCGTTGAAGCGGGTGATAGGGGCGACGTCCGGGGGTGGCCACCACGAGGGCCGTGACGGCAACGTGGGTAGGCACGGTAAGGGTCGCCGGCCTGGCATCACTTAGGCGTGTCCGGAACCAGTCGCGGGCCGTCTTTGCTGCCTGGCGGGCGTAGAGTCCCACGCCGAGCCCGAGCAGCAGAACGACCAGGCCGGCGATCAAGGTGGTTGCTGAGAGCACCATGAAGGACTGTGCGAAGCGTCCGAAGTTCAGCCCTGGCAGGTAGCTGTGCTCTGGGCACAGCTCGGACTCGACCAACAGATCGAGGTGGACGCCGAACGGCGCGATCAGGGGCACCTGCGGCATACAGGCTGTATCGGCGATGTTCACCGATCTCACTCCGGTAGCAAGGTTGCTCGCACCGATGAGCATCAACGCGGCGGCGCCTGCGGCGCCGCCGCGTTGTGATCTCATGCTCGCTCCTCGGGTTGTCGATGAGTCTAGCTACTGGCCGAAGCGTGCCGCTGCGCTCTGTCCGACGACGGCAGTACTCGCAGCGATAGAGGGTTGACGCGAGATCACGTGGCTGATGGGGTTTGACTACCAGGCCACGAAGCTGCTTGCCGGAGGCCCTTTTCGGCTGTGGCAGTCTTGTGGGCCAGGGACGGTCCCTGGCAGTGGTCGGGACCGCAACTGTGACTCTGAGAGGTTGGATCAGTGCAACGGTCGCACATTGGGAGCCTTCCGCACACGGTCAGGCGCCGGCTCTGGAGCGCGGCCGTTGCGATCGCGTCGGGTGTTCTGCTCGCGGGTTGCGGGTCGACACAAGCCAACACTGGAGGGTTCGTGTCGGGTGATGGCAGCCTGACGGTGCTGCCTGCCGATGAGCGTCCGCAGGCGCCCGTGATCGAGGGCGTCACGCTGGATGACGAGCGGTGGACGAGTGCTGACGTCTCCGGGAAGGTGATCGTCTACAACGTGTGGGGTTCCTGGTGCGCGCCATGCCGCTCCGAGGCGCCCGCGCTCGTGGCCGCCAGCCAGAAGCTTGCCGACCAGGCAGTCTTCGTCGGGTTGAACACCCGAGACTTCGACAAGGCCGCGCCCCGTGCGTTCGTGCGGGCATTCGAGGTTCCCTATGTGAACCTGTTCGACCCTGAGGGTGCGCTTCTGCTGAACTTCTCCGGCGAGTTGCCGCCCAACGCCATCCCAAGCACGATCGTGGTCGACCTGGAGGGCCGGGTCGCTGCCCGGATCATCGGCGAGACCACAGAATCGACCCTGGTGGGTCTGATCCAAGACGTGGCAGCGGGCAAGTGATCCCGCTGGAGTTGGGCGACTGGATCCGCCAGGCTGTGGGCGGCTCGGTCGCATTGGGTTTGCCGATCGCGCTCCTCGCCGGGCTGGTGTCGTTCTTCTCACCGTGCGTGCTGCCGCTGCTGCCTGGCTACCTGTCGTACGCCACCGGGATGGGGGCTGCGGACATCACTACCGGCCAGAGCGCGAAAGGGGTGGCCGGGCGGGGTCGCGTACTGCTCGGGACGCTGGGGTTCGTGGGCGGTTTCGCGGCGGTGTTCGTCGCCACCGGAGCGCTGATGGGTTCGGTGGGTGCCGCGCTCTTCGCGTGGCAGCGGCCATTGATGGTGGCTGCCGGCGTGTTGAGCATCGCCCTGGGATTAGTGTTCACCGACTGGCTGCCGTGGGGTCGCGGGACGTGGCGGCTGCAAGTGCTCCCCCGAGCCGGCGTGGCGGCGTCGCCGCTGCTGGGAATCGTGTTCGGGCTGGGGTGGACGCCATGTATCGGCCCGGCGCTATCGGTCGTGCTCACGTTGGCCCTGAACGAGGGCACTGCGCTGCGCGGCGCCGTGCTTGCCTTCGCTTACGCGCTCGGCCTCGGGCTGCCGTTCATTGTCGCTGGACTGGCCTTCGACCGGCTGGGCGGCACGCTGGGCTGGGTGCGCCGCCACCATCGTGCCATTCAGGTCACCGGCGGGGTGACCATGATGGTGATCGGGGTGCTGCTGATCACCGGCTGGTGGGACATCGCAATGGCCGGTGTACGGCAGTGGGCGAGCAGTTTTGCACTGCCGGTCTGACCCGACACCGATCCACGTACTCACCGCCGGGATCAGCGTGAGCCACGTTGCGGCGTCAAAAGAAACCGGGCTGCCTGGGTGACCCATCCTCACGCATAAGGTCAGCATCCGATGTATGGTCAGTGTGTGCTGACTCTTGCTTCCCGGTTGGACGTGATGAATCGGTTGGGCCGGGCGATGGCCGATCCGACCCGTTCGCGGATTCTGCTCCAGTTGCTGGAGGCGCCGGGGTACCCGGCTCGGTTGTCGGAGTCACTGGGCCTGACCCGCACCAATGTGTCGAACCATCTGGCCTGCCTGCGCGGCTGCGGATTGGTGGTGGCAACGCCCGAGGGCCGGCAGACGCGGTACGAGATCGCTGACCCGCATCTGACGCGAGCGCTGGAGTTGCTGGTGGAGGCGGTGGTCGCCTACGACGACGGCGTGTCCTGTGTGAATGAGGACTGTGACGTGCCGTTGTGCTGTGGCCCGGGTGCTGGCAGGACGGGAGAGGCCCGGTGAGCAGGGAGTGCTGCGGCGAGGACGCTCCACGTGGGGACGGCTCCTTGCCGATGAGTCTGCTGCGGGAACCTGGAACAAACCAACCCGGACCCGCCGGAGACCTGAGAGTTGCGGCGCACACACCGGGCGGCGCGTGCTGCGAGCCGGCTTCCAATGGTCGCGGCGAGCGCGACGAGGACACTGAGGGGGTGCGGCCACCGTGGTGGCGGGATCCCGCTTTGCTGCCGTCGCTGGTCTCTGGGGTGTTTCTGCTTGCCGGTTATGGTCTGGCATGGGCCGGGCTCGACCTGGCCGCTGGAGGGCTTCAGGCCGTTGCCCTGGCGGCTGGGGCCTACACCTTCGTGCCGGGCGCTCTCCGGCGGCTGGCTCGCGGCCGACTCGGCGTAGGCCTGCTCATGACGATCGCGGCGGTCGGGGCGGTTCTTCTGGGACATGTCGGGGAGGCGGCTGCGCTGGCCTTCTTGTTCTCGTTGGCCGAGGCTCTTGAGGACCGGGCGATGGATCGTGCGAAGGACGGTCTGCGGGGGCTGCTGGCGCTGATTCCGCAGACCGTTCGTATCTCGCGGCTGGGCGGAGACGTGACGGTCCCGGCCGCGGAGGTGCAGGTGCTGGACATCCTGGTGGTCGGCGCTGGTGAGCGGGTTGCGACCGATGGGGTCGTGGTGATGGGCCGATCGAGCATCGACACATCGGCAGTGACTGGAGAGTCGATCCCGGTGGAGGTGGGTCCGGGCGATGAGGTGCCGGCGGGGTCGGTGAACGGCTCGGCGACCCTGCAGGTCGAGGCCACCGCGGATGGCCGGGATAACTCGCTGACTCAGATCGTGGCGCTGGTCGAGCAGGCCCACGCCCGCAAGGGGGAACGGGCGCGTTTGTCGGATCGGATCGCCCGCCCGCTGGTGCCCGTGGTGCTGGTCGTGGCGGTCCTGGTGGTTGTCTTCGGGTTCATCGTCGGTGATCCATGGACCTGGACCGAACGAGCTCTGGTGGTGCTGGTCGCGGCGTCACCGTGCGCTTTAGCCATCGCGGTGCCGGTGACCGTGATCAGCGCGATCGGCGCGGCGTCGAAGTTCGGTGTCGTGATCAAGTCGGGCGAAGCGTTCGAACAATTGGGGACCATTCGCACGATCGCGCTGGACAAGACCGGCACCCTGACCCGGAACGACCCCGCGGTGGTGGACGTACGAACCTCGCCTGGCATCTCGCGGGGGGACTTGTTGTCGCTGGCTGGGGCTTTGGAGGCATCCAGCGCCCACCCGTTGGCGGCGGCGATCGCCGCGACCGTATCGGGCGCGCCCGCGGCATCCGGGGTGGTCGAAGAAGCCGGCTGCGGCATCACCGGTCAGGTCGGAGATGCCCGGGTCAGGGTCGGTAACGTTCGATGGATCGACCCCGCAGGGCTTTCGCCAGATGCTGATGCAATGGCGGGCGAGGGCATGACGGTCGTCGTGGTCGAAGCCGACGGTCAGATAGCCGGGCTGATCGGCATTCGTGACGAACTGCGACCTGAGTCCGCAGAAACGGTACGTCTGCTGCGCGCCCAGGGCATTGACACGATCATGCTGACCGGCGACAACGCCAGCACCGCGAACGCGCTGGCCCGGCAGGCCGGGATCACCAACGTGAGGGCCGAGCAACTTCCGGCCGACAAGGCCCTGGCCATCAGGGAACTTACCGGTGGCAGCCCCACGGCGATGGTGGGCGACGGCATCAATGACGCCCCAGCGCTAGCGACAGCGACGGTGGGCATCGCCATGGGCGCCAAAGGAGCAGCCGCCGCGATCGACTCAGCGGACGTGGCGTTCACCGGTCACGACCTGCGGCTCATACCCGCCGCGCTGGCTCACGCGCGCCGGGGACGGCGGATCATGACGGTGAACATTGGCCTCGCGCTGGCGATCATCGTGCTGTTGTTCCCGCTGGCGCTGTTCGGCATCGTCGGACTGGCTGGGATTGTCCTGGTCCACGAGGTGGCCGAGGTCGTGGTGATCCTCAACGGCATCCGCGCCGCCCAACGACCGGCCGCTTTGAGCAATGCCAGGTCTGCGGAACAACCCAGTGCCGTGCTGGCCAGCACCCACTAGCGGTCAGCATGACCATCACCACGACCAGTCCGCCTGCGGACGACATCAGCCAGCCCGCGCAGCCGGCGCGGCCTGCGCTGCCGCTGGGGTGGGCCATTGTGACCTCGGCTTTGGCTGGCGTGGGGCTGGACGCTGCATTCCCCGAACTCGGCTGGTGGCCGATCGCCTTCGTCAGCGTCACCCTGGCCCTGCTCGCGCTCGCCGGCCGGAAGTCGGGCGGAGCCTTTCTGGTCGCTCTGGTCTACGGCGGTGCCTTCTTCGTGGCGCACCTGAGTTGGGCGGGACGGTTTCTGGGTCCGCTGCCGTGGCTCGGTCTGGCCGGCTTGCAGGCACTGTTGTTCGCCGCGGGAGCAATACCGATCGCGTTGGCCTACCGGTGGTCCACGCGGACGCTGCGCGGCAAGTGGGGTCAGCTAGTGATCGTCCCGCTTCTGGTCGGAGGGTTGTGGACACTGCGCGAGTCCATCATGGGCAGCTGGCCCTACGGCGGGTTCCCCTGGGCTCGTCTGGGGATGAGCCAGGCCGGCA
>DMIX01000191.1 GCA_003451975.1 Propionibacteriaceae bacterium | reverse complement strand
GTCGGCTTACAGAACGCCCATTGGAATCGCCCGGACGCGCTCTGACAAACTATCGTGTCGTTGGCGCTGGGCTGCGCCCCTTGCCTGCGTGCAACGTACACGGTCCAAGTGTACCAGCCGTCGTCAGCACACAAAACGTACGGCATCCACAGGGCCAGCCTGGGCTCACGCAGGTTCGTAATGTAGCCGGATTCATCCCACGAACCGTAGCGCTGCTGTTGGCCAGCGTGACTGTACGTGACCGTCACGAAGTAGTACTCGTCGGGCGTGAGCGCGCGATTCATCTGCCAACCCAGGGACGCTGTACGCGATTCGGGGTTGATCTGCCCGTTGTTGGGTGGTGCGGTCAACGTCACTTGGCAGGTCGAGGTATTTGTTTGCTGGCACCCCGTCCAGTTGAAGGACCACACATCACTCTGGCAGATCACCTTGTCGAAAGAAGAAGGCTGCGCCATCACCTTCTCCCGGACCGATATCGTCCATTGGTACCACCCATCGTCCGAGAAGCCGGGCAGACACAGCATATCCGGCACCGTCCACTCGCCGTGGCGCTCTGCCGTCCAGCGCAGCTCCTCCGGCACGCGGTTCGCCGCGTCTTTGTAAGAGCCGACCTGGTATCTCGTGCCTAGCCCGGCCTGGCCTTCGTAGTCCTTTTTGATGTATTGGACTTCGGCAAAGAAATACTGGTTGTCCGGCAGCGCCCGGTCGTAATACCAGACCAACGATAAAGGTTTCGCTTCCGGCCCGAACCTGGCTCCGTGGCGCGGCGACATCAACGTCAGACCACATGGCACGGCGGTGACTGGAGCCGGTTCACCTGCGGTCGCAGCAGGGGGTTGGGCCGGTGCCGCCGGCGTGTCAGTTGGCAGGACGGCGATGCCTGGGGCGGCGGGCGTCGTGGTCGGAGCGACCGCCACCGGCGATTGCGGCGTACAATTGGGCCACGGTTTCCATGTCAATCCACCCCCCGCCAAGCATAAAACTGGATCGTTGGAATCGGGCGCGGCGCCGGTCTGCCGGCGCACCTGGATTTGCCAATAGTATTGACCGGTGTCCGAGCAAGTGAAGCTCGTTCGTCCCATCACGTAGCTGTTGTAGCGGATACCGTCCATGACCTCGCGGCCGGCTACGGACAAATCTTTGAACGTACCGCCCAGGGCGTATTTTCCCTGGCTCGGATAGGTCACCACGACGAAGAAGTACTCGTCTGGCGCCAGCGTACGGTTGAGGTTCCACTCGAATTTGATCGGCTGATCATCAGGCATGGTTGCACCGTTCGGTGGTGAGATCACACTCAGCGCGCAGTTCGCTGTGCTACCAGACAGACCGGTCTGCGCGCCAGTCTGTCCTCCAGCCGGCTGCCCTCCCCATTGGCCACCGCCTGCCTGGGTTCCACCAGGTTGAGCGCCACCGGGCTGGGCAGCGGTTTGCATTCCTGTAGCAGGTTGAGTCGCTCCACTTGGCTGTGCGGCGAGCGCACTCGCCTGGATCAGATCGCCTAACGTCCCGCTGAGCAGGCCGCCTGCGTTGCCAGCCAGTGAGCCGTTGAGGATGAATGCGGGCGGCGGTGGGAGATTTGCGCCGCCCAATGTCTCGGAACAGGCCAAATCGTCTACGTAAAGAGTGCCGCTCCCAACGAATGTGTCCGGCATGTCGTCGAGGACCAGCGCGTTGAACTGAATCGGGTAGTCGAGCACACCGTTGCTGGGTCCGCTAACGTGACCGGCCGGCCACGGCAGCAGCACATCGAGTGGGGCAATCATCTGTTGCCAACCCGTGTGTTGGATTTGTCCAAATGGGAAACTCCACGTTTCCCCTTGACTGTCCTGGACCAGCGCGAGCAGATAATGTCCCGAACCGTCTCCGTACACCCAGGCGGTCAACGCAGTGCCCTGCCCGCCCAACGGTATCGTGCGCTGAAAGGCGATATAATCGCTGCCGCCCGTAGAGAAGTTGTAAGACACCTTTGCGCTGAACGCACCGCTGTAGCGCTGCTCGGCAGATTCGACGAGTGTCCCGGTGGGTTCGCTGCTGGACGTCCAGCCTCCGAATTGTTCGAAATCGGTGAGCAGCCCGCAGGTCAGCGGCTCCGGAGATACGGCGAGAACAGGCTGTGGACTGACTGCGGTCGTTGCCGAGGTGAGTGGTTCTGCAACCGTCGGAAATGCTGCCACTGGCGGAAACGCGGAGTCCGGCGGCATGAGCGTCGGGGGTGCCGCCCCCCCTCCCGGATCCGGTGGTCCGTCGCCAAGTCGTGGCACTGCGCCCGCCAACGACAATGGATGATCCGAACTTGCGGCGCCGGACGTGGTCCGGACCTGGACGGTTGCGGAAATGACTGCAATGCACAATACCAGGATAAAGCCGAGTCTCTGTCTGGTCATCTCTCCCTCCTTGGAGTGTAGCGCGCCAGAGCTTGATCTGAGGACATGTTCGATTGGCTCGCTTACCGGTTGGCAACCAAATCTTACCCGCAATCTGTGTGGAAGTCAACTGTGGGTCTCCGGATGACGCAGCCGGAATGTTTGGCAACAACGAGATTTCTATCATTCTCTGTTTATGCATATAATTGGAGCGTATTCCCGTGTGGCGGCATTCACCTGCGGGTTGAGACATAAGCATGGGACAAACCATAACGGCCTGACTACTGGAGCAGACTTCAGCGCTGCGTGGGCTGATGGTCAGTGCGCGTAGTGCTACGCTGAACCCATATCGAGAGGACGTTGAGCATGCCGATGAAACGTGTGCATCTCAGACCGGGTAAGGAAAAACCGGTCTTGAATCGACACCCCTGGGTGTTCTCGGGCGCGATTGCCAGGATCGATGACGGCATCCGCGATGGTGACATCGTGGATGTAGTCGATGGGCGGGGACACTTTCTGGCCCGTGGCTACATCAACCGGCTGTCGCAAATCACCGTGCGGCTGCTGACGTGGGATGAGTCGGAGACGATCGACCGCCTCTGGCTGCAACGGCGACTAGAGCGGGCCGTACTGGGCCGGCGCTGGCTGCTCGATGAGAACGAGTGTGATGCACTGCGCCTGGTCAACGCCGAGTCGGATGGTCTGCCGGGCCTGATTGTAGACCGCTACGGCGACTATCTGGTCGTGCAGCTTCTGACGTTGGGGGTTGAAACGCTGCGCGACGAGATCGTGAGCCTGTTGCAGGATATCCTCGCTCCGCGGGGCATCTACAACCGCAGCGACGTGGATGTGCGTCGCAGGGAAGGTCTACCGGAAGAGGCCGGTCTGCTGAGCGGAGAAATGCCGCCCGAGCAACTGGAGATTGTCGAGCAGGGCCACCGTTTCGTCGTCGATATCAAGGCGGGGCAGAAGACGGGGTTCTATCTGGATCAGCGAGACAACCGGCGTCGCGCCATTCCTCATTTTCGCGAAGCCGACACGGTGCTAAACGCGTTCGCGTACACGGGCGCCTTCGGGGTCTACGCGGCGAAGGCCGGTGCCAAACGTGTGGTGAGCGTCGACGTGTCAGCCGATGCTTTGGCCCAGGCGGAAACGAACATGGCATTGAACGTCCCCGGTCCACGCGATGACGAGTGGATTACCGGCGATGTTTTCTCGATGCTCCGCCGGTTTAGAGACGAGGGACGGACTTTCGATTGCGTCATTATGGACCCGCCCAAGTTTGCCTCGACACAGGGACAGGTTCAGTCGGCATGTCGTGGCTACAAGGACATCAACTTGCTGGCGATGCGCCTGCTCGAACCAGGCGGAACTTTGCTGACGTTCTCCTGCTCCGGTCTGGTGAGCCCTGACCTGTTCCAGAAGGTCATCTTCGGGGCGAGCGTGGATGCCGGGCGCGATGTGCAAATCCTCGAGAAGCTTTCCCAGGCAGCAGATCATCCGATTCTGCTGGCTTTTCCCGAATCGGAGTATCTGAAAGGTTTCGTATGTAGGGTGTGGTGAAGACCAGCGTAGCGACGCAGTCCGCTGGACCGAACGTCAAAGGAGATGCGAGATGAACAAAGTCTTCCGGTACAAGTTCTTTGCCCTGTTCCTCTTGGTCGTGCTGTTGGTCTCGTGGCAGACAGGCTATTCGGCGCCACCGGATCGCGGTGTGTATCAGACTGGGCTCGCGGCCTACTACGGGCCGATCACCTTCAGCACGGATTTCGACGAGACCGGCTATACCCCGGTCGGGGCCGCAGTCCACTTCGCGGCGGACACCCTCACATTGTACGCTTCCTTGTCCTACAGCAACGTGGCGGTCGGGACCCTCTACGAAGGGATCTGGTATCTGGACGGTGAGGCGATCACGGCGCAAACAAGCACATTCACGCTGCGCGAGGGTATACTCGAAAACCACGTGGGTACTGCGGACGGGTTGCCTCTGCCCACCGGTACCTATCAATTCGCGTTGGAGGTCGAGGGAGTCCAGGTGGCGGTGGCCACATGCACGGTGGGCGATATCCCCGGCCTGTTGGCGACGTCCGGCCCGGCACTCCCCGCTTTCGCGCAGCTGCAGGCGACCGCCGCATTCGATGAGGCAAACGGTGTGCCCAGCCCCACGGACACCAGTTTCCCCTACGGCACCACCGTACTTTACTTCTTCGCCAGCTATTCGGACGCAGCGCCTGGGACTCCGCTGGTTGCATCCGCTTACTACAACGGCCAGTACCGCACGTCGTGGGAGCGCGTCCTGGAAGCTCCCTCCGGGATGTGGTGGGAGCGCATTACCAACGGGGACGATTCCCCATTGCCCGCCGGTGAATATGCGATGACCTTCGAGGTCGACGGCGAGGTCGTCGCCGAGGCGCGCTGTACGCTCTCGCCGGGAGCCTGGAGTGGCGGCAAGCCAACCGCGCAGCCTACCGCCGCTCCGGCGCTGATCCACTCGCTGCAGCCCACATTCAGCCCGATCACGTTCTGTGCGGACGTAACCGACGATGGTGTGCCGGTGCATCCTGCGACGATGTTCCCTGCCGGAACCACGGGAGTGTGGGCATATTTCACGTACGCAAACATGCGTGATGGGATGGTCTGGGGCGACTACTGGGAGGAGAACGGCGAATTCTTCACGCAGGACGTTGGCCGAACCTGGGAAGACGGTGCCGAGGGCTGGTTGGCACTCCACGTCACCAACGAACCGTTGCCCCTGCAGGGTGAGTACACGCTGACCCTGTTCGTCGCCGGCGACAGGATGCAGGAAGCCTCATTCTTCGTCGAATCCAGTGGAGAGGCTCCCGCACCGACTGCGGCGCCGCTTCCCGTGGTGACACAGGCGGTCGCGCCCATACCCTCACCCGGCACGGCAGACGGTGCGCCGTACATCGGCCCGATCACGTTCTGTGAGACCGTCACCGCCGACGGGCAGCCGGTCAACGCGAGCGAGCACTTCGCGGCCGGTACACGCGCGGTCGCGGCGCTCTTCACATACCAGAACATGTCCGATGGGCTGCCGTGGGGGCAGGTGTGGACGCGTGACGGCCAGCCCTATGCGCGGAGCGAGGACGGCTGGGCGGGTGGTCCCGCTGGTTGGGAGGCATACTATATCGAGGCGGATGCCGACGGCGATCTCAGCGGCACGTTCACCTTGACGCTGTTCGTCGAAGGCGTCGCGGTACGGCAGGGTTCCTTCCAGGTGGAAGCGGAAAGTGCTCCACCCCCTCGGCAGGACGTCAACGGTCCTCATTTGGGCTCCATCATCTTCTGCGAAGACGTGACCGACGACGGCCGGCCGGTCAACCCAACGAACGCGTTCCCGGAAGGAACCGACGCGGTGTGGGCCTATTTCACGTACGACAACATGCAGCCTGAGCAATCATGGGGGCGGTTCTGGACGTTGAATGGTGAACCCTATGTCAATGCCAGCTATGAACGCTGGGACGATGATGTGACCGGTTGGGTTGCCTACTCCATTTCAGATCCAAATGGGTTGGAGGCGGGTGAGTACGCGTTGAGGCTCTACATAGATGACACGCCGGTGCAGCAGGCGACGGTGCAGGTCGCGGAATACACCCGCCCACCACAGGGTTATTTCGGTGCGATCACTTTCGCCACCGGCATGACAGATGACCGCGAGCCGATCGGTACCAGCCGTGCCTTCGACTTCGGCGTCGATCGCGTGTATGCCATCTTCGACTACTTCGACATGTCGCCGGAGCAGCTCTGGTCTGCCGAATGGGTCATCGATGGCGCGACGACCCGAAACACAGGCGCTGCGTTGTGGGGCGAAGGGCCGCCCGATGGGACGACCTACCTCTACTTCGAAGCGCCGGAGGACCAGGTCATGCTGCCCGGCGAGTACGGGATCAACCTGTACCNNTGCCCGCACCCCACCATCCAGGAGCTGGCACAGGTGACGCTGAAGTACCATATCCCCATCTCATTCAAAGACATGAGTGGTTCCAACGCCCAGTACATCTATTCGGGCGACGCATGCAATACGGAACCGGGCCAGGTGGTTGTGTCGGTTGAAGCGTGGAACGAGCTCAGCTGGGAGGAGGTAGCTTCTAAGATCGGTCACGAGTTGTGGCACGCCACCCAACTGCTCGAAGGTGGCTATTCGTGTGACTGCACGGTGCAGAAAGAGGTGGAAGCCAAGATCGTAGAACTCTACGTCTTGCGTTGCCTGGGTCGTGAGGACATCCTGACCACCAAATGGGCGGGGCTTTGGGAGTGGGACGGCGAATACGGGACGTTCGACAAAGCGACGCTGTGGCGGGCGCTGGAGGAAGCCTATCCGGAGTGCGAGTTGTACGAACCCTAGAAGTCTGGGCGAAAAGCGAGTTCTGACGGCGATGCCTGGGATTCGGCCCGTGTGTGCGGAATGCGCATGGGTGTGGTAATTGACGTGTGACGGTGTTGGCGTCCGCCGGTATCCCGCCACGCGGAACGGTTCGCGCACGCCCGCGCGGCGATGAAGTCGCCACGCTATGCGACTGCGCCCGATGAATCGGGCTTCCTCGCTGGATGACACGGTCCCCACCATGACGCATTGGACCCCGAGGCGCACGGCAAAGCCGGATTCATCCGGCGCCGCTCAATAGACCGGCGATGAATCGCCG
>DMIX01000346.1 GCA_003451975.1 Propionibacteriaceae bacterium | reverse complement strand
TTGCCTTCACCGGTCTTCATCTCGGCGATGTTGCCCCAGTGCAGTGCCGCCGCGCCCTGGATCTGTACGTCGAAGTGGCGCTTGCCTAGGACCCGCTTGGATGCTTCCCGAGCGGTGGCGAAAGCCTCCGGCATCAGGGAATCCAAGGTCTCGCCTTCGGCTAGCCGCGCCCGAAAGTCGTCGGTCTGCGCGCGCAACTCGTCATCGGACATAGCTTCGAAGTCGGCTTCGATCTGATTCACCTGGTCGGCGACCACCTGCAACTTCTTGAGCTGCCGACCCTCGCCCAGGTGCAGCATCTTGTCCATAAAACCCACGTCAAAACCAAGCTTTCCTGGTTGGTGTAGCCGCGCCCCCGACCGAGGGCACCGGCGCCTATCTTATTGCTTTGCGCCAACTCGGCGCTGCCAGCCGAGCAACGGTCAGAACAGGACGGTCGCCAATTCCCCGACTTGCTCGAAGCCGACACTGCGATAGCTGTGGATTGCCGGCAGATTGAAGTCATTGACGTACAAGCAGGCCACTGCATAGTCGGCCAGGATGTACTCGGTCACCGCAGCCATGGCCGGCGCCGCTATTCCGCGGCCTCGTAGCTCCGGAGTCAGCCATACTCCTTGAATCTGGGCCACCTCGCCGCTGGCCGCGCCAACATCACTTTTGAAGATGACTCTGCCGTCGACCACGATCCCGAAGGCACGGCCCTGTTCGACCAACCAGCGGCAGTAGCCTCGGTAGCTGGAATCCGGGCCGCTGGCGGGCACCACGCCGACCTCCTCGGTGTACATCGCCACCGAAGCCTCGAAATAGGACTCGAACTCAGCCATGGTGATCGGACGCACCCGCGGGTCGGACCGACCGTCAGGCGGTGATGAGGTAGCCAGGAGTGGCTGGCTGGCCCGAACCTCACGAACCTGACTGTATTGCCGACCCCAGCGCTCCCCGAGTGCCCGCCACAGCGACAAGGCCAGAGTCGCACTGCCGACGATCGACTGACAGCTCCGTCGCCGTCCAACGGCCTCCACGAAGGCGGGCACCGCAGCGAAATCGTCGGCGAGCGGCACCAGATTTGCTCCGACGTGCAGCAATGCGCGAGGCTCCGTGGCTGGCCAGCCCAGGACAGCACCGGGAAGCCTCGGATGAAGCACTCCGGCGTCGATCCGTGAGGAGAAGAACACATTGGCCACCGGGTCGGCGGCCAACAGTCGGCGAACCGCTGGCAGGTCGTTGAGAGTCAGAGTTCGCACCGGCATCGGATCACTCCACGATGACTTCTGGCGGACCGGCTTCAGCATCGGGCATGGCCGCGGCCAGCCGATTCGCTTCCTCGATCAATGTGGCCACGATCTCGGATTCGGGGACGGTCTTGACCACTTCACCGTGCACGAAGATCTGCCCCTTGCCGTTCCCGGAAGCAACACCGAGATCGGCCTCCCTGGCTTCACCGGGACCGTTGACGACACATCCCATCACCGCGACCCGCAGCGGGACCTGCAGACCTTCCAGGCCCTTGGTGACATCCTCGGCCAGGCTGTAGGCGTCTACCTGGGCACGGCCACACGATGGGCAGGAGACGATTTCGAGCTTGCGCGGACGCAGGTTCAGCGACTCCAGGATCTTGACACCGACCTTGACCTCTTCCACCGGCGGCGCAGAAAGCGACACCCGGATGGTGTCGCCGATGCCCTGACTCAGCAGCGCACCGAAAGCGACAGCGGACTTGATGGTGCCCTGGAAGGCCGGTCCGGCCTCGGTGACCCCCAGGTGCAGCGGATAGTCGCAGGCTTCGCTGAGTTGCTCGTAGGCACGCACCATGACCACCGGGTCGTGGTGCTTCACCGAGATCTTGAAGTCGCGAAAGCCGTGTTCTTCGAACAGGCTGGCTTCCCACAGGGCGGACTCGACTAGTGCCTCGGGGGTGGGTCCCCCGTGTTTGGCCAACAGCCGGGCATCCAAGGAACCGGCATTCACCCCGATGCGCAGCGAGACACCAGCGTCGCTGGCGGCCTTGGCGATCTGTCCCACCTGGTCGTCGAAGGCCCGAATGTTGCCCGGATTCACGCGCACCGCCGCGCAGCCGGCGTCAATGGCAGCGAAGACATACTTCGGTTGGAAGTGGATGTCGGCGATCACCGGGATCTGACTCTTGGCAGCGATCGCGGGTAACGCGTCGGCATCGTCCTGGCTGGGGACGGCGACTCGCACGATGTCACAGCCGGCCGCGGTGAGTTCGGCGATTTGTTGCAAGGTGGCGTCGATATTGGTGGTCTTGGTGGTGGTCATCGACTGCACCGATATCGGTGCGTCGCCTCCGACCGGAACCGATCCCACCCGGATCTGACGAGTGGGTCGCCGCAGTGCCAGCACCGGCGGCGCGATCGTGGGCATGCCCAGGTTCACAGACAACGTTTCCTCGTTTTCTCCGCGCGCGACGTCTCAACGGCGTCACCAGACAGCCTACCGAGCCGTTCGGGTGGGGCCGGGAGGCTTAGAACAATTGCACCGGAGAGATCACATCGGCGATGACCAGCACCACGCCGGACAGCACCAGGAAACCGCCAACGCCGTAGGCGATGGGCAACAGTTTCGCGGTGTCGAAGAACCCCGGGTCCGGACGGCGCAGCAGCCCGGCCGTCTTGCGACGGATCCATTCGTAGACCGCCCCAGCAAGGTGGCCACCGTCCAGGGGCGGCAGTGGCACCAGGTTGAACAGCGCCAAGAACAGGTTGATCGAGGCCAACAGTGACGCGAAGGTAGCGAATTTCTGGCCGGCCGACAGGCCAGCGTCACCGGCCACCTGACCGGCCACCTGACTGGCACCGACGATGCTGATGGGGTCATAGGCGCTGCGATCTTGTCCGGTCGCCAGATCCGCCGCCACATTCCAGACTTTCACCGGGAATTGGGCCAACGCGACCACACTCTGCTGGGTCATGGTCCACATGTCGCCCAGCACCTGGACGGGCCCGCCCTTGACCAGATCCTGCTGCGGACTGATACCCAGCCAGCCGGCTCGGACCTGATGACTGGGATCCAGGCGATCCGGAAGGTTGTTCATGCCGGTGTGGATCTGCGGCAGCGTGACCTGCTGACCGTCGCGCTCGACCACGATGACCGCAGGACCGGCCAAATTGGCCCGGATCAGGGCCGAGAGCTGATCGTAGGACTCGATCGGCACCCCGTTGAAGAGTACGATCCGATCGCCGACCTTCAACCCCGCCTGCGCCGCTGGCGTCAGTGGATCACTGGCATTGCATTCGGTTCGATCAGGATCAGTAATCACGCATTGCTGCACGTAGGCGACGGTGGGCTGGGCTCGATAGACGCCGTACCCGGCGGTCACCGCCCAGAACAGCGCGAAGGCGATGAGCAGGTTCATCACCGGGCCGCCAGCCATGACGATCAGTTTCTGCCACGTCTTCTTCTGATAGAACAGCCGGGAGTCGGCCACGTCGGTCTGGGTGATCTCCTCCCATTCAACAGCCCGCGCCGAATCGGCGAAGTCGGTGAGGCGATTGCGGTGTTTGCGCGTCTTGGGCTCCGGCGGATACATCCCCAGCAGCCTGACGAAGCCGCCCAGGGGAAACCACTTGATGCCGTACTCAGTCTCACCGCGCACCCTCGACCACAGGGTCGGACCGAATCCCACGAAGTACTGCGGCACGCGCACCCCGAACAGTTTCGCCGGCACCATGTGCCCGATTTCGTGCAGGGCCACCGAGACCATGATCAAAGCAAAGAAGGCCACTGCGAAACCCACCGTGGTGAGAAGCTCCATCTACCGCTCCTTGATCCGTTCGGACGCCGCCTGCCGCGCCGTAGCGTCAGCGCTCAGCACCGAGGCCACGCTCACCGTAGCGGGCGACTCGCTGCCATGCGCTGCCAGCACATCGGCGACCACCTCAACAATGCCGCTGAACTCCAAATCGCCGGCACAGAACGCATCCACGCACACTTCATTGGCCGCGTTGAACACCGCCGGAGCGATTCCGCCGATGATTCCAGCGCGCCGAGCCAGTTCGACGGCGGGAAACACCTCGGCGTCCAGTGGCTCGAAGGTCCAGGTGGCCGCCGAGCGCCAGTCGCAGGCGGTCGCCACGTCGCCGAGACGCTCCGGCCAGGACAATCCCAGGGCGATCGGCAGCCGCATG